>DAIPLF010000031.1:0-10879 GCA_036769375.1 Candidatus Aminicenantota bacterium
TTCTGTCAAAGAGACCGGATTTGCGGCTCTGAAGTCCTTCCCCTTTTCTATAGGGGCCGCGGTCTTCGTCCCGCCTGGATCAAGGATGACCTGGACCTCTCGGACTCCGCCTCGCTGCTTCTCGCCCTCCGCCGGGTCGAAGAAGACGGACTCAACCCCGAGAACTATCATCTCTCTGCGCTTAGGGCTCTGATTTCCGAGGTTTCCCGGGAAAAAAAGAAGAGGGATTCGGCCGTCTCGGCGGAAACCTTGGCCGACCTGGAAATGCTCCTTACTGACGCTTTCCTCCTCTGCGCGTCTCATCTCGTTCATGGCCAGGTCAATCCGGAAACCATTCAATCAGAGTGGTTTATCAAGGGGCGCTATGAGGACTTGGCCGCCGTCCTGGAGAAGGGCCTCCAAACAGGAGATGTCGGCGCCGCCTTGGATTCTTTGAAGCCTACCCACTCCGTCTACCGGAACTTGAAAGCGGCGCTCGCGCAGATCCGGGCCGAGGTCTATGCCGGGGCGCGGCCCGACTTCCGCCCGGGCCCTAAACTTAAGGCGGGCGACAAGGGCCCACACGTTATCGCTCTCCGGGACTGGCTGAAGGCCTCAGGTGACCTTTCGGCCACAGGAGATAACGGAGGTGACCTGTTCGACCCGGCGCTTGAACAGGCGGTGAAAGAATTCCAGCGGCGGCATGGGTTGGAAGTTGATGGTGTCGTCGATGCGGAGACCATGGCGGCTCTGGCCGTTTCGCCCGAGTACAGGATGAGACAAGTCCAGGCGAACTTGGAACGCTGGCGCTGGATCCCCCCAGACCTGGGCGACAGGTATATCTTGGTCAATATCGCGGATTTCAGCGTCCATATCCTCGAGGGGGAGAACGAGGTCATGTCCATGGCGGCAGTGGTCGGGCGGCCCTATCGCCGGACTCCCGACTTCAGCGGACGGATGACCCATCTCGAGGTCAATCCGTACTGGAACATCCCGCCCCGCCTTGCCCGCGAGGACATACTCCCTAAAATCAAGAAAGATCCGGGCTACCTTAAGGCCCAGAACATCCGGGTTTTCCGGGACTGGAGCGCCGGCGCCCTCGAGATAGACCTGGCTTCCGTCGACTGGTCGCAGGTGGAAGCCGCAAGCCTCGCCTATAAGTTCCAGCAAATGCCCGGACCGCAGAATGCACTCGGCCAGATCAAGTTCGTGTTTCCGAACAAGTTCGATGTTTACCTCCATGACACCCCGGCCAAGGATCTCTTCAAGAAGGCCGTCCGCGACTTCAGCTCAGGGTGCATCCGCATCGAAAGGCCATTAGCACTGGCTGATTACCTGCTCAAAGATGACCCGGAATGGGACGAGTCGAAGCTTCGGCAAACGATCCAAAGCGGAGCCACGCGGATCATTCCGCTGAAATACCCCCTCAATGTTCACGTGCTGTACTGGACCGCCTGGATGGACGGCGAGGGCCGCATCCATTTCCGCAAGGATATATATGGGCGGGACGCCACCCTCTACGCGGCCCTGAGACAGAAGCCTGACGAGGCAGGAATATAGGGATTGATAGAAGGCTTACCAGCAGCGGACGCGCCCGACGTCCACATGGACGAAATCCGGCTTCGGATAGTAACCCACGCCGCCCGCCTTAAGCGCGAGGGCCGCCTGCCGGAGGTCGGAGAGAGAGCAGCCCGGGACCCGGATGTCGACGGCCTGGCCGGTCATGTGCAGGCTGGCCGCAGCCACCCCTCCGCTCGTGCGACGCAGATAGTCGTTGGTCTGTTTCGACCGGTATCCCGAAATGATATGGAACGGCCGGTTGCACCTGATTTCCCGGGCAAGACGCTCAAGCAGGTCAAGCAGCCGGACATCGATCTCCCGGACGTCGCCCGTCCGGTGATCTCGAAGAATATGATTGATCCTCTGGAGAGCCGAGGGAATCAGCTGCCCCGAACAGCAGTATGTTTCGGACAGGGCTTCCCCGGTGTGAGCGTTGTAAAAGGTAAGGCATTTCGATTCGGATAGGGGGTCCGGGGAGCAGAAAAGAACGGACCGGGCCAGGGTCGGCACGGCAACAACCGCGGCCGCCAGCTTGATAAAGGCTCTTCGGGTGGTCAATCGATTCCTCGAGGGGGCGCGGTTTGGATCTTCATGGGTGTTCCGGTTTTGTGCCCGCCATTATACCAGGTCCTGCGCCGGCTGACAACCTTCCTGCCCGGATAGCGTTCAGCCCCAGACTTTTTCGGCCTGGTAGTCCCGCCCCAGGTGCCAGACAAGTCGGGCAACATCTCCGGCCCTGTTCCTGATAAAGCTGACGCGTCCGCCAAACAAGCGGTCAAGGAACTGGCCTCCGGAGAGCGGGATCAGGGCGGAAATATACCCCGGCCCCCAATTCAGCCAGAGGTGCCCGTCTTTCCATTCCACGGCCAGAGTTGCACCTGGCCGGATGAAATCCTCTCCGCCCTTGTACCGGCCGAGATAGGGTGAAGCCCAGCTCTCATCCACAAGGGCTGAATCGAGTGGAGAAAAAGGTTCGTAAGGCTCCCCGAAAAGGATTGCCGTCAGGTCGTCGATCAATAGGCTTGCTGTGCCCGCATAGTTATTCCCCAGGACTATGACGCAGGCATCATCGTCGATATAGCGCTGGAGCTCACATTGGAACCCGGGGCTCCGGCCATTGATCCTGACGACGCGGCGGTTAAGCCTCCGGCCGATAAACCAGCCGTAGCCTGTTCCTTCCACATGATCGGTGAAAATGCTGTCGAGGGCGGGCTTCTTCAGGATCTTTTCGGTGGTGAGCGCCCGGTCCCATTTGTAGAGATCTTCGACCGTCGAGTAAAGCGAACCATTTCCTGTCTTGGCCGACCAATCGAGATAAGGCGCATTCTCGAGGTTCGAGATGCCTGCCGGGACGTAGCCTGAGGCCCTGTTCTTAAGCAAGGCGGTGGCGTTTCCATCATGCCCGGAGGAGGTCATCCCCAAGGGTTCGAAGATGTTCCGCGCCAGGAATTCGCCGTAACTCTGTCCGGACAGCGTTTCTATGATGTAGGCCAGAAGATTGTAGTTCGAGTTGCTGTAGCTGTAGCGCTCGCCGGGCGCCATGATCAGCGATCTGTCCTTGAACATGTCGACGAGCGATTTCGGCGTCTGAGGGAACCGGGATTTCTGATCATAATCTGGAAAATCATTGACATTCGGAATGCCGGACGTGTGGACGAGGAGATGGTGGACGGTGAGTCTGTCGCCGTTGGGGTAGCCGGAGATAAGCTTCTCCACTGGATCCGCGGGCGAAAGCAGCCCGCGCTCGGCGAGGATCATGATGGCGGCTGCCGTAAAGGTCTTGGAGACCGAGGCGATGTGGAATTTTGTCTGGGGCGAGTTGGGCACATCGAGTTCAAAGTTGGCCATTCCATAGCCCTTGCTCACCAGGACCTGCCCGTTGCGCGCCAGCAGGACGGAGCCGCTGAAGTTATGGGTCCTGACATACGGCTCGATGTACTGATCAACGAGAGCAGCCAGGTCCTTTTGGCCCGTGTCGGCCAAGGCCCAGGACTCCGGACGAAAGAGGCAGAGAAGAACCAGGAAAGCATGGATCGCCAGTCTGCTTTTCAGCATCTTACTTTTCCTTGGCTCATTTCCGGAGCTTCGGACATTGCCATTTCTATTATTATATACGGCGAGCCCCGCAAAAGGTGCCAGAAATCGTCCCGACCGGAACGCGTCGATTGGCGGACTGCGGCGTCCGCTGAACTTCTTGAGGTCGGTTACCGTATAATGGATACTAAGCCTGGCTGATGAGTCCCTTTAATCGTCTGTGAGGAGCGCCCATGAAAAACAAGGCTGCTTATCTGCTGGTCCTGCTGTGTCTTTTGGCTAACCTGGCCGCGGCGGAGCTCCCGCAGCTTATCCCCCGCGAGGTTTTTATCAAGCCGCAGAATCTCAAGCTCAACCCGCAGCTCGACCCGGCCGGACGGCGGTTGGCGTATGTCGGGATCACGGAGAAGGGCGTCCCCAATATCTTTGTCCGGACGCTCGGAAAAACGGATGATACTCAGGTCACCTTCGATGCCCGCCAGGGGATCTTCGAGTACTCCTGGGCCTTTGACAATCATCATCTGCTTTATCTCCAGGACAGCGACGGCGACGAGAATTTCCATCTCTATTCAGTGGACCTGGAGAGCCGGGTCGTCCGCGACCTCACCCCCTTTAAAGGTCTGAAGGCCCAGAATCTCCTGACCTGCGGGAGGCGTCCCAGGGAAGTCCTGATCGGGCTCAACCTCCGGGACCGGACCATTTTTGACATGTACCGGGTCGACCTCCTGACTGGAGCTGTCACCCCGGACACCCAGAATCCGGGGGATGTCCGCTGGTGGCTGCCGGACTGGGACCTTGTGATCCGGGCGGCGGTCTCGATCAGCCCCGAGGACAGCAGCATGGAGCTCAGAACCCGCCCGGCTGCCGACAAGCCCTGGAAAGCCATCCTCACCTGGCCCTTTGGCGAGAGCGGCGTCGTCGAGGGCTATGGCAGCGAACTGGCCATCGCCTTCGCTCCCGACGGAAAGTCGCTCTACGTTCAGTCGGCCCTTCATTCCGATACGACCCAGCTCCTCAGGGTCGATGCCGAAACGGGGAAGGAGCTGGAGGTCATAGCCCACAATCCCAAGGCCAACCTGTGGAATGTCATGAGCATGACCCTATATGATTTTGCCCAGGTCCTTTTCGACCCCAAGTCCGGACGGGTCCAAGCGGTCGCCTTCAACTATCTGATCCCGGAGTGGAAGGTCCTCGACCCGGGCATCCGGAAGGATCTTGAGGACCTGGCGAAGATGAAGCTAGGCGTCCCTCTGGTCTCAGGCCGAACCCCGGACGACCGGAAGTGGATCATTCAGTTCGTCTCGGACGTGTGTCCGCCGGTCTACTACCTCTACGATCGTGATGCGGCCGCGGCCCGGCCTCTATTTGAAGGCGAGTCCGATCTGGGCAGGTACCGGTTCTCTCCTCAGGAGCCGGTGGTTATCATGGCTCGGGACGGTGTGGAAGTGCCCTGCTACCTGACTCTGCCTCAGGGCGTTCCTCCAAAGAGCCTGCCCCTTGTCCTGTTCGTCCACGGCGGCCCCTGGGCGCGCGACGACTGGGGCTTTAACCAGGGCGTTCAGTGGCTGGCCAACCGCGGCTGCGCCGTTCTCCAGGTCAACTACCGCGGCTCGACGGGCTATGGAAAGAGGTACCTGAATGCAGGGAACGGCCAGTGGGGTGTGGGGTCCATGCAGCATGACCTGACGGACGCCGTGAAGGAGATGATCAAGCGCGGTGTCGCCGACCCCAAGCGCGTCGCCATCATGGGTGGCTCCTACGGCGGTTACGCCACCCTTGCCGGCGTCACCTTCACTCCCGAACTCTATGCTTGCGCAGTGGCCATGAGCGGCTTCGCCAACCTCAAGACGAGCTTCGAGACTTTCCCCAGTTTCTGGCTTCCCCTTAAAAAGAGGTGGATCCGGCGGGTTGGGGATGTCGAACGTGACGAGGAGCTGAACCGCCGGATATCGCCTCTCTTCCATATTGACAAGATCCGGGCACCCCTTCTCATCGCCCACGGTCAGAACGACCCCCGGGTCAAGATCTCCGAGCCGGAGCAGATCGTCAAAGCCATGCGTGCCAAAGGGATCCCGGTGACCTTCGTCGTCTACCCAGACGAGGGCCACGGCGTCGGCCGGCCGGAGAACCAGCTTGACCTCTTCGGCCGCATCGAAGAGTTCCTGGGGAATAACCTGGGCGTCCGGTTTGAGCCCTGGAAGAAAGTCGAGGGCTCCTCGGCTGAAGTCCGCTAGGCGGCGTCAGGCTCGACCTGCCAAAGGATCAGTGATGCGAAGGCGGGAGTTTCTCTCGATCGGAGCGGCGGCGCTCTTGTCCGGCCTCAAGGCCCCATGGGATCGGCGGAGAGGACTTCAGCAGAAGGGCAGACTCAGTATTTCTGTTGACCCGCGGGTCGAGCTCTACGCGGTGGTCCTCTCCTTTAGTGATTTTAAAGGGCTTAGAAACGAACAGGGGGTCGTTGAAGCCCGCGTCATCACCGAGTTGGATTTCCTCTACCGAAGGGAGGTCGACCGGAGGTTTTCGGAGTTCAAAGGGCATCAGATAGTAAAGGCTTATAGTGAGATGGCCACGAACGGGCTCTTCCGGTTCAGCCATCCGCCCAGCGTCATGCTCCATCTCTCAAACCCCCCTCTTTTGGAGGAAAAGATCCCGATCGATGACTTCTTGATCAGGATGGCCGGGAGCAGAGCGAAGCTCGACGAGTTCCTGCAGGGAATGCGGCTATTCGCCAGGGAAGCGGACTTCATGGATTTCTTCAGGTCCCATGAACCCGTATATGCTCAGCTGGCTTCGGGTTACAGGAAGAACATGGAGTGGGATTATGTGAAGGATCTGGAGGACTATTACGGCTATGGACAGGATGCCTATCATCTCGTCCTTGCTCCCCTGTTTCATCCCGGCGGTTTCGGCCCGAGGATAAAAACTCCGGAAGGGTCCTACCAGGCTTACGCGGTTATCGGTCCGAAAGGAGTTGCGGAGGACCAGCCGAATTTCGGTTCCGGAGACTCCATGCGCCGGCTCTGCTGGCACGAATTCAGCCATTCCTTCGTCAACCATCTCACGGACATGCATCTGGGCCAATTGCGAGGACCGGTCGGGACGCTGGAGAGTCGGAAGTTACCTGCTCAAGTGCTCGGGCAGATCAGGAGGTCGGGCCTGTGGGATGTCCACCTCGCCGACCAAACGAGTGAGTACGTTGTTCGAGCCGTGACGACGCGGCTGACGGCTATCAGGCTCGACCAGGAAAAGGCGGACCAGGCGCTGGAGCTTGAGAAGAATGCGGGATTCCCTCACTTGGGGGCGATCTGCGCATGTCTGGAACAGTACGAGAAGCAACGAGACAAGTATCCAACCATCAAAGAATACTTTCCTCAGATCGTGGCCGAGTTTGAAAAGCTCGCCGGGCCGGATTTCTAGCGCTCGGCCGCCGATTTGACACCATTTCTTGCCGGGGAGTATGATTCCTAGCACTCGCCGCGGAGGAGATTTTCCGGCGAGAGCGGTAGTCGTAATTGCACTCAAGCCTGGAGATAGCTCGGGAGGAATCCAGATGAAGAAGGAATTCAGGGCGATTTTTTTAGGCCTGGCTTTCCTTGCTGCTGCCTCTTTCCTTTTCTCGGGGACACCGCAGGGAACCATGGCCCTCACAGTGTCTACGGAGCAGCCGAACGCCCATTATTATCACGTCGTCTTCAGATGCGAGGGGTTGAAAGGCGAGACGCAAGATTTCAAGATGCCGGTTTGGACGCCGGGCTTTTATCAGATCATGGACTATTCCAGGAATGTCCTGAACTTCCGCGCCGAGGACGGCAGGGGAAATCCCCTGGAGTGGACGAAAACCGCGAAGAATACCTGGCGGGTTAGTTCCGCTAGGTCGGCCTCCATTAAAGTGAGCTATGACGTCTACGCCTTCACCCGTTTTGTCGCCGAGAGCTACCTGGACGATAAGATGGGATTCATCTCGCCGACCGGTGTCTTCATGCACATCGCCGGCCGGATCCAGCAGCCGGTGACCGTCACCGTCAAACCCTGCCAAGACTGGACGCAAATTTCGACCGGCCTGGACTCGGTCGAAGGAAAGCCAAACATCTTCATCGCACCTGACTTTGATGTTCTTTACGACTCACCGATTCTCCTCGGCAATCAGGAGATCCTGACCTTCGAAGTCCAGGGGATTCCCCATATCTTCGCCGTCGACGACCTCGGTGCATTCGACCGGGAGAAATTCGTGGCCGACCACAAGAGAATGGTCGATGCGGCCACGACTCTCATCGGGGAAATCCCCTATCGGCGCTACGCCTTCCTGGTGATCGGCCCGGGCGGAGGCGGCCTCGAGCATGTCAACTCCACGGCGCTGACCATCAACCCGACGGGCTTGAATGATCCGGCTGGATATAAGAGATGGCTGAGGTTCGTGACCCACGAATTTTTTCATCTTTATAATGTCAAGCGGATCCGGCCGGTGGCCCTGGGTCCGTTCGACTATGACAAGGAAAACTATACCCGTATGCTCTGGGTTTCCGAGGGATTCACGTCCTACTACGAGGACTTGATCCTCAAACGCGCTGGCCTGATCACCCGGGAGGACGTTTTCGAGGCCGCCCGATCGAACATCGCGAACTATGAGAATATCCCTGGGCATCGCTTTCAGTCGGCGGCCGAGTCGAGCTTCGACACCTGGCTGCATTCTTTCGGTCGGGGAGACAACGCGGCCAACACGACGATTTCCTATTATGACAAGGGGGCGGCGCTGGGGATGCTCCTGGACTTCAAGATCCGGGCGGAGACGGAAAACCGGAGGTCTCTGGACGACGTGATGCGCGCTCTCTATCAAGAGTACTATAAAGAGAAGAAGAGAGGCTTCGCGGACGGTGAATTCCGGACGGTCTGCGAGCGGATAGCGGGGTGCCCGCTGAACGAGATCTTTGACGCCTATGTTTCAACGACCAAGGACATCGACTACGCCAAGTATCTGGCTTACGCCGGGTTGGATATCGATCTGCAGCTCCAAGAGGAGGCCGCCCCACATTTTGGAGCTTCAACCCGGGAGCGAGATGGGAAGCTGATCGTCTCCAACGTAGAATGGGCCTCTCCAACCATGCATGCCGGCCTCAGCGCAGAGGACGAGATCATCGCTATCGACGGTGTCCGGGTCAATGCCCGAACGATGGAGGGGATATTGAGGCAAAAAAAGCCTGCCGATAAGATCCGCGTCCTGATTTCCCGTGGAGATGCTGTCCGCGAGATCGAGGTCGTCTTAGGAAAAAGGCAGGACCGGAGCTTCACCATCAAACCGGTCGCCAGCCCAACTCCCCTCCAAGCCCAAATCCTCAAGAGCTGGCTGGGCGAGTGAAGCTGCTCCCGTTGCTTTAGCGATAAAACCGAGTCCTGAGGGAATCGGCGAGCGTTTGAGCCTGAACAAAGGCCCGCAGGCCGAGCGCGTTGGAATATGAGTTCAGAAAGGACCGGGCAAGTGACGTTTGCTTCTGGTAGAGCTCCAGGGCCGTCTTTTCGACCGCTTCCTGAATAGCGAATTCATCGTCCTCGAAGTCTCTCCAATAGCCGGCCACTTGATCGATGGCTTTCCTTTTGTCTTTTTCGGCCTTTCCTTCCTCGGCATAGTAACGGTCGACGAGATTCTCCAGGGAGTTGAACACCCAGAACGCATTATCGCGATCATAGGCTTCCGACAGGTAAGCATAGGGCTTAGGGAAGTCCAGGACACCCAGATAATAAGGCACGTAGACGCTAGAGCAGGGGGTTCCTACCGAAAGCCAGAGGACTCCTCCGATTTCCGCCGGGAGCCAGCCTCTGAGATGGGCAACAGTCGTGGCGTCGGTGTTTATCCGGCAGATGGTCCGTTCCGTGGTGTGATGGGGAGAGCCCTTCTCGTGTCTGTTGGTCAGGTCATAACCGGTGCCCTCATAATGATCCCGGAGAAGGGCCATGATGTCCTGCGGTGTCAGTTTTTTTCCGGGAACAACGGTCAGCGGGTTCTCTTTTTCCTGGAATGTCCTTCCGGAAAGAAGGCCGTTGCCCCGCCACTCCCGCCTGGTATTGTAGGCCGCGCGGGCATCCTCGGCGGTGCCGTAAGTCTGCTGGAAATTGAAAGCCCCTTCCGCCGGATCATACCATCCCTTTTGTCCGGCGAAATCGACGAGGTTGGGGCTGGCGAGGAACCGGGAAGTATCCTTGAGGTCGATCTCCGCGATACGGAACCTGTTCGCCAGCACGACGAAACCGTCATCCGGAACCCTCTGGGCGACCCAGAAGCCGCCGATCGTCACCTCCATCCACCAGCCCTCGCTGGGGTCGGCGATGCTGACGATGTCTCCGTCCAATCCGTTATGGCTTCGGTAGCCGTGTTTTTCGATCAGACTCCCCATGGTCTGGACGGCCTCTCTGGCCGTCCGGGAGCGCTGGAGCGCCAGCTGAACGAGTTCCTGGAGGTTGAGCCCCCGTTCGTTCTGGAACAACTCCTTCCGGCAGGATCCGGTGTTATCGGCCATGGCCACCTGAAGTTCGTTGATCCCGTTGCATTCCGCCGCCGGCCAGATGAAGGCGTAGGTTTCCTCGACCTGGGGAACGCTCTGGCCGTCCTGGAGCTTCAGCGTCTCTCCCGGCTTGTGCTTTTCCCGCGGGTTCCAGCGGAGAGGCATGAGATACTCACCCCAATCTTCGTTGTGGCCAAGGATCACCGAGCCGTCGGCCGTGGCGTTTTTCCCGGCGATAACGGTCGTGCACTTGTCCTGGATCACGCTGGAAGCCGAGCCGCTTGTCCGGGCGTTCAGGCAAGAGAGGATGACAACAAGGAAGGCGATCAGGGGAAAGCGGAGAGACCTTTTTGACATTTTCATAACTTCTCCTCCAGGGTTGGCGTATTATACCAAAGTCTGCCCCGGCCGGGCCATCCTTGGAGTGGCGAGCATGACCTCATTCCATGCGCCACCACAAGGGAAAGGCTGACTTCTGAAGCGGCGCGCTTGACTCCGCGGCCCATCCGCCGCTAAAATTTGTTCAATCACTCTAAGAGGCGGTTCGAGCCAATGGAAGATATCTACAAAAGGCTGGCCCAACATCTCGACGATATGCCGGGCGGGTTCCCCGCTACCGAAAGCGGAGTCGAGCTCCGGATCCTGCGGCGTCTCTTTACTCCCGAGGAAGCCGAATTGGCGCTGTCGCTCACGCTTCTTCCGGAGGAACCGGCCCACGTGGCCAAGAGAATCCACCTTCCGGAGGAGGAGACGGCGCGGCGCCTGGAAGAAATGGCCAAGAAGGGCCTGATCTACCGGATTCAGCCGAAAGA
>DAIPLF010000339.1:0-2991 GCA_036769375.1 Candidatus Aminicenantota bacterium
ATAGCAGAACCACCGGGACCTTTCAACTCCCTTCCTGTCGCGCAGGCTGCCCGACAAGCTAGCTTCCTCCTCGAGCTCCGCGGGATCCTGAAGGCGTCCGCAAGCGGCTTGCTACTGGCCTTCCCAGGTCACGGCGTAGCGCTTGACGTACTGGAACCCGTCCTCGTCCTCCTCCAGGGCGTAATACTTCCCGCCGGAGATCTTCAATCCCTGGGACCTCAGAGGCAAGCGGGCCAGAAGCCGTCCTTCTTTGTCGAAGACATCATGGATATTAAGACCATTGTCCGCTTTCTCGAAGGTCGCGACGAATATTAGACCAGTATCACTCGTGAAGAAGGTCCAGAAGGCGGCATGTTGTTTGGCGAACTCAAATGGCATCGAACTGTATTCTGGCTTCTTGAATCTCTTCAGCTCTTCGTCACTAATCGGGACCGGATCGAAGGCTTTGCGTATCCTCATTAACAGTTCATGTGTCTCGGCTTTGAAGACCTGCAGCTCGTATTCTTCGGACCGGCCGACGATCAGATTGTCGGAAGAGTCGATGGCCCAGGGCATGTTCGGCATCCATATCCCGATCTTGCCCTTAACCTGACCCGGAGACTTGGCCAAGATCCTTATGGCTTTGCCTTCTGGATCAAGTGCCGCCAATCTGACCTCATAGTAGGATGCTCCTGTTTCAAAGAGACCTCCGGCTGCATAGATCCTGCCTTTCGAATCCAGCCTGGAAGTGCTGTAACCCGGGTCTTCGAATTGCAGATCACGAACGTAGGTTCCATCGGTCTTGAAGAAAGTCAGACATCTACGACGAATGTTCGTGACGGCCAGTTCTCCGGTTGTCCTGACAAAGGAGAGGGGCCCAACACCGTCGATGTCCCCCGGGCCCTGGCCGTGGCGCCCGATGGTCCTCAGGAAGCGGCCGGACCTGTCGAAGACCCGGATATTATCGTCCCCCCGGGCCGCGCTGATATAAAAATTGCCGGCATCATCGACATCGAATTCCCCCATTCGAGTGAAAACAGCCTCGCCGGAGGCCTCGGGCCCCCCGATCGAGAGCTCCTCCTTGAGCTCGAGGATGGGCGTCCTATATATCGGCTCTCTAGGGTTCTTGACGATGGTTACATCGCCCTCTTTAACAACTGTGCCTTTCCATTTGGCCTGGGCGAAAGCTGGCTGTGGCGGCAGAAGAGTAAGGACCAATAGACAAATAGTGCCGACTCGAGCTGCAAATATCATCATGTCCGGCCTCCCGCTCATCAGCCTAACCTGTGCTCAGATTACCGCCTTGAACGGATGGCGTCAACGCCGTTACTTTTGCGGGAATGAGACCTTGACCAAATCAACGGAAATACCAAGACGTCACTTACCCCCTTAATTAGGTAATCCCCCGAGATCTTCCTCGAGCTCCGCGGTATCCTGAAGGCGATCCTCAATAAGCCTGATCCCGTATCGTGGAGAGCCCGGGGGAATCAGAGCCCGACGAGTCGACACTTCCTTATAACGATGAGGCCGTCGCTGGTTTCCTCGTTGAAATAAACGAACCCGCCGACGATGGTCATGCGAATCCTGGCCGGCTCTCCGTCCTCGCCCTTCATCATCGATTGGATATAAAAGCTGTCAATATACCGGCCTTTGGTGTCGAAGACGTCGAAGAGAATGCCTTTCTCTTCCGTAACCGTCCATGTTTGGACCCATAGCTGGCCATCGACGATGTGGAGGGCATAGATGTCCGGCCAGAACTCAGGAGCGGGGGGACCGCTCCCGCGTGACGCCAAGACGCCGCCGCTTCCGGTTCTTTTTTGCCGGGTATAGGGCCGCCTGAAACGAAGAACCACCGCTTTCTTGTCTTTAACGAAATTCTCGATCAGGTATTCAGGCGAAGAATTCAGGAACAGTGAATTGCCATTGAGAGCGACAACTTGAAGCTGGTTCCAGGTCGTTCCGCTGATCGCACCCCCCTCTTGGACTTCCAGGAAGGAGCAGATTGGAAATGATCCGATCGTCTTTTGAGAGCTGCCGTCTGGGGCGATTTCGTTGATATCCCGGGGAATGTCTCTAAAACCCGTGCCGCCGGATGGATCGGGCCGGCCCATCCCATACAGGAGAAGGTTCGCCTGATCAGCCAAGATGAACCGGCCACCGATGGGACCGCCGCGGAGGGGGAGTTCCCGGACCAGGTTCCCTTCATAGTCAAAGACAAGGATCTTCGGCGGATTGCCCCTAAGGTACAGCCGGTCCGGGGAGGCCCAAGTGTCGCTGATAGAGGATAATTCCCCAGGGCCTTGACCCTTTTTGAAGAGATTCCTTATGAAACGGCCTTCGGGATCGAACTGGAGGGCCTGTTCCTGCCCGTCCTTGAAGAAGATGTCACCTCTTGGCGAAACGCGAATCGGACCGGGGTTTTTAAAGAAGTAGCCCGCTCCTGTATCCTCAATCCGCAATTCCTCTTTCAGAGTGACGATCCGCCCGGCGTTCTTGGCAATCGGTTTGGCCGGATTCTCAATGATCTGACCGAATCCCAACGCACACCCCGTGAGCAAGCCCGTGAGGATGATCAGGCTGGTCCCAAGCCCTTTCTTCATAAGCAACCCCTCTGCGAAGGAACAACCATGAGGTCATGATATGTCCGGAGAGCGATGTTATCAATACTCATTTACGGAGGAAAAACGCACCTTGACCAAATCTTGACCTAGCCAACGGAAAAACCGAGACGATCCGGGACGGACGGGGACGCTCCGGGAAGCCGTTTTTCTCTGGAGATCGGCCTTTTTAGGGGTTTATCGGAGAAGGGCGAAAATGGCTTTGGCCGGCCGCGAAATTGACCAATTCTCGCCTGAGAGGCCCGTTACCGGGCCTTTTAAGATCTCCGGATTATGGCAGAACCACCGGGACCTTTCAACTCCATTCCTGTCGCGCAGGCTGCCCGACGAGCTAGCACCAGGGCTGGATCCCTGCGACGGGGTCAGGTCACTTTCATCTCCCAGTAACGGCTTG
>DAIPLF010000032.1:0-10724 GCA_036769375.1 Candidatus Aminicenantota bacterium
GGAAAGAAGTACCTCGACGGGAGCGGCGGGGCGGCGGTGGTCAATATCGGGCATGGAGTCAAAGGAGTCGCGGCGGCCCTTTCCCGCCAGGCCGGAAAGGCGGCTTACCTGAGCGGCGTCCAGTTCACCCACGAGCCCGTCGAAAAGTTGGCCGCCAAGGTCGCCTCATTCCTGCCCTTCCGGAACGGAAAGGTGTTTTTCCTGACGTCCGGGTCTGAAGCCATCGAGGCGTCCATCAAGCTGGCCCGGCAGTACTGGGTGGAAAGCGGACACCCGGCCAAGCACCGTGTCATCTCTCTCACGCCGAGCTACCACGGAAACACGCTGGCGGCGCTGTCGCTCTCGGCGCGGAAACATTACCAGGAAGCCTTCCGGCCGCTTCTTCTCAAGAGCGCCCGAATACCGGCGCCTTATTGTTACCGCTGTCCCTGGGATCTTAAGCCGTTCAATTGCGGAGTGACATGCGCTAACGAGTTGGAAAAGGCCATCGGCAGATTAGGACGGGAGAAGGTCTCGGCCTTCATCGGTGAAGTCATCGGCGGCTCTTCCACCGGAGCCTCGGTGCCGCCGCGGAGATACTGGGAGACGATCCGCCGGATCTGCGAGCGGAACGAGGTCCTCCTCATCGCCGATGAGGTCATGACCGGGATCGGGCGGACGGGGGAGTGGCTCGCCTGTCACCATTTCGGGCTGGTGCCGGACATCGTCGTCATGGGCAAGGGACTGACATCCGGATACTTCCCGCTGAGCGCCGTGGCCGCGAAAGCGAGCCTCTTTGACCCGATCAGGAAGAAGGGAAAAAGCTTTCTTCATGCCCAGACATTCGCCCATCATCCGGTGGGCTGCGCCGCTGGGCTGGCCACTCTCGAATATCTCGAGCGGAACGATCTCGTCGCTCGCTGCGCCCGAGCCGGAATACAGCTGAAGCACAAGCTGGAGGGACTCCTCAGCCATCCGCATGTCGGGGACGTCCGCGGAAAGGGCCTTCTCCTCGGAGTTGAGTTCGTCAGGGATAAAAAGAAGAAGATGCCTTTCCCGAGGGAGAAGAAGTACGTCGAAGCATTTGTCGCCAAGGCGCTGGCGAGCGGGCTCGTTCTCTGGCCGAACATCGGCCAGGCCGACGGCACGAACGGCGACCTGGTGATGGTCGCTCCGCCCTTCGTTATCAGTGAAGGCGAATCCAACGAGATCGTCGATAAGTTCGAATCCACGCTCGCCGAAATGGAGAGGAAATTCGGATGAGAAATCTCAGCGAAAAAATCGTCATCCTGAGCGCCGTGCGCACGCCGATCGGGAAGTACGGCGGGGGCTTCAAAGATACGAATGCGGTTACGCTCGGAGTGGCTGCGTCGGTTGAGGCGATGAAGAGAGCGGGAATCACCCCGGCCCAGGTCGATGAGGTCATCTTCGGGATGGCCCGGCAGGCGGGGAACAGGCCCAACCCGGCGCGCCAAATCCTCTATCGTTCGGGAATCCCCGTGGAAAAGACGGCTTTCACCGTCAATAAAGCCTGCGCCTCGGGGATGAAGGCGATCGCTCTGGGATGCCAATCGCTTCTCCTCGGGGAGAACCAAATCGTCCTCGCCGGCGGAACAGAGAATATGTCCCAGATCCCTTATCTCCTGGACGGCGCCCGCTGGGGCTACCGGCTTGGAGACGGTGTCCTCGTCGATGCCATGTACCGGGACGGGCTTTTCTGCCCGCTGGCCGAGATGATCATGGGCGAGACAGCGGACCTCCTGGCGGAAAAGCTCGGCATCAGCCGTCGTGAACAGGATGAGTACGCCCTGGAAAGCCAGCTGAAGGCGAAGGCGGCGGCCGAAACGGGGAAGTTCAGGGATGAGATCGTGCCGGTCGCCGTCAAGGGAAAAGGCGGCCAGGCATCCCTGATTTCGGACGATGAACACCCTCGGCCGGACACAACCCTCGAGAAGCTGGCCAAGCTTACACCCGTTTTCAGGAAAGGGGGCACGGTCACGGCCGGCAACTCCTCCGGGCTGACAGACGCCGCCGCCGCGCTTGTCCTGACGACTCAATCTGAAGCGCAGAAGTTGGGCGCCAAGCCTTTGGCCGAAGTCTTTGGCTTCGCCTCCGGGGCCGTCGACCCGAAGGAGATGGGTTTGGGCCCGGTGCCGTCGACCCGGAAGGTCCTGAAATCCCTGAACCTCGAGCTCTGCGATATCGACCTCATCGAGATCAACGAGGCCTTTGCCGCCCAGGTACTGGCCTGCGAGCGGGAGCTCAAATGGGACGCCGCCAGACGAAATATCAAAGGAGGCGCCATCGCCCTGGGTCATCCCATCGGCTGCACAGGCGCCCGCATCATCGTCACGTTATTACACAGCCTGATCCAGGAAGACAAGGAGCTCGGCCTGGCCACCCTCTGCGTCAGCGGAGGTCAGGGAATGTCGCTGGTGCTCAAGAGACTGAATCCATAACCTATGATTACTAAATATGAAAGGCGGTAAGATGGCCCTCAAAGTCCCCGACATCAGAACGCCCCTCCCCGGCAAGATCGCGAAAAAGGTCGTCGCCAAGGACAGGCGGTATACGTCCAGCTCCTATATCAAAGAGTATCCACTGGTCATAGCCAGGGGAAAAGGCGCCATGGTCGAGGATGTCGACGGCAACCGGTTCCTCGATTTCATGGCCGGGATCGCCGTCAACATCACCGGCTACAGCCATCCCAAAGTTGTCCGGGCGGTCAAAAAACAGGCCGAAAAATTCTTCCACATCTGCTCGACGGATTTTTACTACGAGTCCTTTGCCAACTTAGCGGAACGCCTGGTCAAGATGTGGCCGGGGGAAGCGGAAAAGAGCGTCTTTTTCACCAACTCAGGCGCCGAGGCGATCGAGACCGCCATCAAGCTGGTCCGGTATCATACCAAGCGGCCGTACATCATCTCTTTTCTCGGTTCATTCCACGGACGGACGATGGGCGCGCTGAGCCTGACCGCCAGCAAGGCGAAGCAAAGGCTTCACTTTTCCTCCTTCCTGCCCGGAGTTCACCATGTCCCTTACGGCTATTGTTACCGCTGCCCCTACCACCTGACCTATGATTCCTGCGGCATCTATTGCGCCGATGCTATCGAGAAGGTAGTTTGCCAGACCCTGATGAGCCCGCGGGAGATCGCGGCCATCTTCGTCGAACCTATCCAGGGGGAGGGCGGCTACATCCTCCCGCCCCCCGAGTTCCACCAGAAGCTCAAGGCCTTCGCCGAAAAGAACGGGATCATCTACGTGGTCGACGAAGTCCAATCGGGGATGGGCCGGACGGGCAAGTTCCTGGCCATCGAGCATTACGGAGTGGAGCCGGACGTCGTCGTCCTGGCCAAAGGGCTGGCCTCGGGGCTGCCGCTCGGAGCGGTCATCTCCAAGAAGAGGTACATGACCTGGAAGGCGGGCACACACGGGAGCACCTTTGGCGGGAACCCGCTGGCCTGCGAGGCGTCGCTCGTGACCCTCGACCTTCTCGAGAAAGGTCTTATGGCCAACGCCGCCAAAATGGGAAAGCGGCTGCTGAACAGGCTCAAGAAGCTCAAGAAGGAGTTCCCGATAATCGGCGATGTCCGCGGGCTCGGCCTGATGATCGGCGTCGAATTCGTCAAGGACCCGGAAACACGAGAGCCGGCTGCGAAAGAGGTTCATGAGATCGCCCAGCAGGCCTTCCGCAAGGGGCTCTTGCTTTTGCCTTGCGGCGACAGCGTCATCCGCTTCTGTCCGCCGCTGGTGATCAACGCCCGCGAGGTCGACACGGGCGTGGAGATCTTTGCCGATGTCATCAGGAATGTGCAGAAGGAGGGCCGGACGATATGAGCGGCAAGGTCATGACCATGGCCCAGGCGGTGGGCGAGCACGTCCGGGACGGCGACACGGTCGTCATCGAGGGCTTCACACATCTCATTTGTTTCGCCGCCGGACACGAGATCATCCGGCAGAAGAAGCGCGACCTGGTGGCCTGCCGTCTGACGCCCGACCTCATCTACGACCAGATGGTCGCGGCGGGCTGCGTCCGGAAGCTTGTCTTCAGCTGGGCCGGGAATCCCGGAGTCGGGTCGCTCTTCGGTCTGCGGCGGGCGGTGGAGGAGGGCGTCCCGAGGAAGGTCGAGATCGAGGAATACAGTCATTTCGGGATGGTGGCCAGATTCATGGCCGGCGCGTCCCATTTGCCTTTCATGCACCTCAAGACTTTCGAGGGGAGCGACCTGCCCAGGAAAAACAAGAATATCAAGCACGTGCATTGTCCGTATACGGGAAAACGGTACGCGACTGTCCCGGCGCTGAATCCCGATGTCGCCATCATCCAGGTGCAGCGGGTCGACGAGGAGGGGAACGGCCAGATCTGGGGGCTGATGGGTGTGCAACGGGAAGCGGCTTTCGCTGCCAAGAAGGTCGTCATCGTGGCCGAGGAACTGGTTCCGGGAGACGTCATCCGGGCCGACCCCAACCGGACCCTCATTCCGGGATTGATCGTCTCGGCCGTGGTCATCGAGCCTTTTGCCGCCCATCCGAGCTACGCCCTTGGATACTATGACCGGGATAATGACTTCTATGTGGAATGGGCGAAGGTTTCCAAAGACAAGGCGGGCCTGGACAAGTATCTAGAGGAGTGGGTTTATGGGCTGCCGGGGCGCAAAGAGTACAAGGAAAAGCTCGGGGCGGAGTATCTGAAGAAGCTCGAGGCCGACAACCGGCCGTCCGGGTCGGTGAATTACGGCTTCTAGGGGAAGCGGGAGAACACAATGGCCGACTATTCGCCTTCGGAAATGATGGTCGTCAGGGCCGCCCGGGAGCTCAAGAACGGCGAAGTCGTCTTTGTCGGGATCGGCCTGCCGAACGTGGCCTGCAACCTGGCCCGCCGGCTCCAATCGCCCGGGCTCGTCCTGATCTACGAATCGGGGGCCGTCGGCTGTGTGCCCGGCCGGCTGCCGCTCTCGATCGGAGACCCTTGCCTGGCCACCGACTCGATCTCCGTATGCTCGATGGTCGAGGTCTTCAACTATTACCTCCAGGGAGGGCTGATCGATGTCGGGTTCCTGGGGGGGGCTCAGGTCGACCGGTTCGGGAACATCAATTCGACGGTGATCGGAGACTACGCCCGGCCGAAAGTAAGACTCCCGGGGAGCGGAGGCGCCTGCGAGATCGCCATCCACGCCAAGAAGATCATCATGGTCCTCAAGCAGTCCCCGAAATCATTCCCCGAGAAGATTGATTTCGTCACCAGCCCGGGGTTTATCGACGAGGTGAACTCGCGCCGGAAGTATAGCTTCCCCGGCAAGGGGCCTTCGCTTGTCATCACCGATTTCGGCGTCTACGGCTTTAACAAGAACACGTATGAGATGATCCTTCAGGAGCTGTATCCTGGAGTTTCGGTCAAAGATGTCAAGGCGAATATCGGCTGGGATGTCAAGGTCAGCCGGCCCCCGAAGACCACGGTCCCGCCGACCGACGAGGAGCTTCGGATCATCCGCCAGGACCTCGACCCCCACCGCATCCACCTGAGATAACCCTGACTGGTCAGGTGCTTTGATCCGTCACAGTCCCGGCACCTTCTTGGGATAGCCGACCGATTGGGCGAGGGTGATGTGCTGCTCGGGCCGGAGCTTCATGACTTTGGCCATGGTCTCCGGGTCGAGCAGGCCACGGACCACGGTGCTGAGCCCTTCCGAAGCGCAGAAGAGATAGACGTTCTGGCTGATGAAACCCGTGTGCGTGCCCGAAAAGTAGCGTTTGTCTTCGTCCTTCCCCATCGGAATCTTGGAGGAGTCGGAGACGTAGACGAGGTTGAGGGGCACGTCTTTGACGAACTCCTGCTTGCCCATGGCGGCCCGGACGTCCTCGGCGGCTATTTTTCTAAGCGCGTGTTCTTTGGGAAGATAGAGGAAGAGCCCCTCCGCCGTCGCGGCATAGATGTCGATGTCCTGCCAATTCACGGCGCTCGGCGCGGTCCGTTTTCCTGAATCCGGGCGGTTGATCCCGTCGGCGGCCCACAGCAGGTTGGAAAGGACCTGGAGGGGGAGCTTTTCGCTGGAGAACTCCCGTCCCGACTGCCTCGCCTTGAGACAGTCCAGAAGGGGTTTGCCTCCCGTCATCTGGGCCACCGGAAGCTTGACCAGGTCCGAGTCCTGCGCGGTCAGCCCGGCCGCCAGGACAAAAACCGAGAGCAGGATCAGGGATAAGGACTTTTTTCCAGTTCGCATGATGCACCTCGCAATGATGATAGAATCGATGGCCTTTCTTGAGCTATACAAGCTACCCCGACCGGCAACAAAGTTCAACAGGATTTTCCAGGCCCAGATTTTAGTCGGGTACTGGGCTGCCCGGCACCGGATTGAAAGGGGAGGGGGGATCCGCGTCAAGGGCTTCGATGACCTGATTGTCCCGCCCGTAAATATCCGCCCGGAATTGGATCGTCCCGTCATCCTCCACCCATGCGGTATTATAAAGGAAAAAGACATCGATCGGCCCAGCCAGTCTGACCGTCCGCTTCTCTCCGGCCTCGATAGCCTCCAAAATTCGTTTGTAATCCCACCCGGGTTTCCCGCGGAGGACCCAGACTGCCAGTTCGACCGGCTTTTCCGCCCGGATGCAGCCATGGCTATAGGCCCGGCTCGACTTGCCAAAATCCTCCTGGTAGGGCGTATCGTGTAGGAAGATGTCGTATTTGTTAGGGAAAACAAATTTCAGCCTGCCCAATATGTTATCCGGCCCCGGCTTCTGGCGGATCAGGAAATCCAGGTTCTCTTTTGTCAGCCTAGTCCAGTCGATCAACCCGGGGTCAATCTCAACTAATCCCTCTTCCTCCTTCCTGAGGACGACCATCTTGTTATCCCTGAAATAGCACGGATTCTGGAGGACATAGTTCGCCGTCTCCTTCAAGATGACGGCGATGGGAATCGTCCAATCGGGGTTGATGATGAGATGGGTCATTTGGCTCGTGAAGTCCGGAGTCTGCCAGGCCTCGCTCCCCACCACCACCTTCATATCCAGGCTCCTCCGCGAGCCTTCGAATCCCTCGAGCTCGAAGTTGGCGACATTGACGTAGATGAACCTTTCCCCGAGATCACGGGGGAGCCATCGCCAGCGCTCCAGGTTGGCTTCGAGCTGCCGGCATCTTTCCTCGAGCGGCACATTGAGAGCGGCCAGAGTGGGCGGGTCGACAGAGCCGGAGATATCCAGCCCATGTCGGCCCTGGAACCGGAGGACCGCTGCCTCCAGGACCTCGTCGAAGTCCCTGCCCGGCATTCTTTGTTTCCTGTCGAAATCGCCCAAGATGAAGAGGCGTTTTCCCAGCTCCTTGACTTCTTTTCCTGTCTCGCCCCTTTTAAGGTCCAATCCGTCAGGCAGAGGCTTCCACTCGGTTTTTCGGGCCAGCTCACGGCAAGTTCCGAGCGCGGTCTTTAAGTTCTTATAAAACGGATGCTGCGGCGGAAGGCTTTCCAGCGCCTCGGCGACCTGGCCTTTCATCAAGGCGTCTTCCAGCAGAGCGGCCAGGCTCTCATCAATGCATGCTCCCTGCCAGGCGGCCGCGTGCGTTTCCGGGTCGGCTTTGCCGTGAGCGAGATGCCCGGCGCAGGCAAGGAAAGCGTCGCTGCAAAGAAGGTCTAAATCGGCCAGATCCTCCGGCTGCAGCGGCCGCTTCTTCTTGAGCGCCTTTTCAGCACTCTTGAGCTGGGCCTCGATCTCGGCCAGATGATAATCCATCGGGTTGAGGCCCTCCGTTTCTACTCTTTTCAACGCCTGGAGCAGAGGTCCAATTTGAGAAGAAATTTCCTTGTCGCCGACCCAGGCGGGTCGATAATCTCTCCGGGCATAAAAAATACGAACAAGGTCTGGGGCTAGGACAAACGCTCCGCCCGCTCCCATCCTGGCGGTCTCCCTGCCCACCTCAATATTTTGCCCGACTTTCTCCCGGAGGCTTTGTTGGACCCGAGAAAACCCGCCGGCGGCCGGGGGGACAAGGCTGGTTCGAGTCTGCGGGCGATCGGGCCATGACGGAAGTGCGGCCAGCTGCAGAAAGAAGAGCAGGGGAAAAAGCCAGGCGAAGCTTGGCCATGGCTTGTGATTGGTTGACATGCGGTCCCAAAAAATTCTCGAACAAAAGCATCTTCATGTCAATATCTGCCGTACGGCCGATCCAGGGGAAGAAACCCCTCCGTGAACCGAAATTACAATTTCTTTTTATAATATAGAAATCTATATTGACAAATTATAATAGTTTGTTTATATTTTGTTATAGAATACTGTCTAATTAAGGAGCGAAATCATGAAAGAAGAGCGAATTGAGATCCTTAAGATGGTCGCGGAAAAGAAAATAACGGTCGAGGAGGGCGAACGGCTTCTGCGTGCCCTCGAGAAGGGGGAGGCCGAAGAACGCGAATCCAGGTCCGAAAGATTCGCCTCCAGGCACCGGGGTCCGTACTGTCGGGGCGATTGGAGCTGGGGCGACAGCCTCGAGGGATTGGGGTTCAAGGCGCAGGAATTTTTCGAGAACGCCTTCGGCTCCGTCTTCGGCGACGAGTACTGGTTCGAAGGATATGAGCCGGCACCCGGACCTGTCGAAGACTTAAAGCTCGATGGGAAGACGACCGTCGTCCTCACCAACCCCCGGACCGCCTACAAACACGGGTCCGCGGACATCAGGCTCCGGCCTTCTGAAGACAGCCGGCTTCACCTTGAGGCCGGAGAAAAGGGCAAATGCGAGGTCGTCCGGAAAGAAAATAAGATCGTCATCTTCTGTCACAATGATTCAGAGGTGCGCGTCCCGGCCACGATTGGGAAAGTCAAAGTCATCCTGGCCAAGGGAAACACCGAAGTCCATGATCTGCCCCTATCTCTTGAGGTCAGGACGGTCAAAGGAGATGTCGCCGTCCGGAACGCCGCTCATCCCTTCAGCGTCCGGGCGATGATGGGGAATGTCACGGCCGACCTGGACGGGGCCTATGCCGGGAAATCGGATGTGACAGCCATGGACGGCGATATCAGCCTAACGGCCGCGCCTGAATTCTCGGGCCGAGTGGAAGCCAGGGTCGGCAAGGGTGATATCCAGTTCAAGTCAAAGGGCCATAAATCCAGCAAGGTTAAGAACGCCATCTTCCGGACGGAAAGCGCTGAATTCGGGACGGGCTCAAACGATAACCTCCTTAACCTCAAGACAATGCACGGCGACATCGCCGTGACGATCAGGGAGGACGGCCGATGAGAGTCCCCCATAAGTGCCCTTCTTGCGGCCAGAAGCTTGTCGTCTCCCGGATGGTCTGCAGCGGCTGCAGCTCGACGCTCGAGGGAAGCTTTGAGCTGTGCCCGGTCTGCCGGTTCGACCCGGATAGCGAGCGGCTGTTCGATCTCTTCATGACCAGCCGGGGAAACCTCAAGGAGGTCGAGCGCCGTATGAACTGCTCCTATCCGACAGTGCGGGGCAAGATGGAAGAAATGTTCCGCAAGTATGATGAGCTCAAACCGCAGCACCAGAGCCGGATGGAGATCCTGCGGCTGCTCCGCGAGGGCAGCATCACGGCCGCCGAAGCCGAAGAGTTGCTGGCCAAGGGCCGCAGATAGAAGGTCCTTTTCTGCTAAGTCTTGGCCTATCTAAAACTTAGCCGCCTCTTCAAAAAGGCGTTCGAGGATCTCTCCAAAAGCCTTCCCTGGGGTGTCAAAGTTGAAAAAGATGATGACTCCGACGCCGTCTTGGGGACGGAAGAGCATCTGGGTGGAAATGCCGGGATCCCCTCCACCGTGGCCCCAGGCCGCGTCTCCGTTTTTCAACTTTAACTCAGTCCAGCATAATCCGCGCCCATAGTGCTCTTGAGAGAGCATCGTCCGAACCGTTTCTTTTTTGAGGATCCTGCCATTCTCAATAATGCCGTCGTTGATGTAGGCCCTGAGGAACTGGGACAGCTCCCGGACACTGGTACGGATCAATCCATCCGGATAGTTGGGAAAACTGTACAGGCAATGGGCGAAGAGATCTCCCATCTTAATGGATTGCTTATCCTTTCCATATCTGGGGAGGAACGTTTCGAAGGTTATCCCTTCCGGCAGTTGGAAACGCTCCGAGATGAGGGAATATGGGATGGCGTGGTCAGCGATATTCACGTCCGCCAGAAACCACCCCGTACTCTTCATTCCCAAGGGCGTAAAGATCTCTTTCTTGCAGTATTCAGCAAAGTCCTGGCCGCTTATGGTCTCGACGAGATAACCCAGCAGGCCGAACCCTACGTTGGTGTAAGCCCGGGGACCCTCTGGGATTTCCATCGTTCCGGGCTTCCAGGTGTGAAAATTCCCTTCTTCGCTGTAAGACTTGCCGCCTGGAACGAAGTATCCCTTGATCCAATCCTTGAGCGACACGGCCGGGTCTCCGCAGGCATAGCTTTGTTCATACGCGGGTCCGTCTTTGATGGATGATTTGTGCGTGAGCAGCTGCCGGAAGGTGATGGGATCATCCGGGAAGCGGGGATTCCGCACTTGGAACGGCAGATACGCATTCACATCATCATCCAGTTTGAACTTGCCCTTCTCCCAGAGCTGCATGACCGCTGTAGCGGTCAGGGTCTTCGAGATCGAGCCGATGTTCTGGATCGTCTTGTCGGTCATCGGTATCTTGTTCTCGATATCCGCCCAGCCGAAATTCCCGCTCCAGACCAGCTTATCCTTCTTGACGATACAGGCGGCCAGGCCGGGAGCGCCGTTGGTCTTCATTTTTTCCTGGATGAACTCATCCAGGC
>DAIPLF010000340.1:0-2932 GCA_036769375.1 Candidatus Aminicenantota bacterium
GGTCTTTAAGAGCCAGGCTGACTTCGGCTCCCGACGCTTCGATCTCGGCCTCGAGGGCCTTCCGCAAAGTTTCAAAATCCGCGCTCCATGAACACGGGCCTGACGCGACCAGAACGATAACAAACGCGGCGATCCCAGATGACCATTCTTTACCTTTCATTTGTATCACCTATCCCTGAATCTTAATATAACTCAGAGTCTCATCCAAAGCGAGGGGGAATGAGTCGAGGAATAAGCGAGTTTCCTCGCTGGGGAAACGAGCGGGCTGACGATACTGAATCCGAGCCTACTTGAGCCTGCGCAACTCGGGGACGGAGATGGCGATCCCCGCGCAAAGCAGCAACATGATCCCGGCGTTTATCAGGACGGCCGCCGGCTCTCCGAAGTGCTCAGCGACGGTGCCGATCCAGAGCGCGCCGACCGGCAAAAACCCGAAAAAGGTCAGGCTGTAGAACCCCATCACTCGGCCCCGCAGCTCGTCCCGGACCAGCGTCTGGACCAGGGAATTGGCCAGGTTGAAAATGAATATGTTGGCCATTCCCGTCCCTATCAGCACGACCAAGGACAGCGGCAGATGGCGCACAAAAGAAAAGGCAATGACCAAAAGGGGAAAGAAGAACGACCCGAAAGTCAGAAGGCGTCCCTTGAAATCAAAGCGCCCCATAGAGGCAATGATCAGGGCGCCGGCCAGGGCGCCGATCCCACGGGCCGACTGCAGCCAGCCATTGGTCGTGGCATCGCCGCCGAGAACCTGGACCGCCCAGGCGGGAAGCAGCACGGCGAACGAAACCCCGAAGAGGCTGGTCACCACGATCAAGCTGATGAGAGTCCGGATCATCGGATGGCCTAGGACATAGCGGAAGCCTTCCTTGAGGTCATGAAAAGCGGAAGACCGGGAGGGCTCTTTTTCCCGGGGCCGCAGTTTCATACGCCAGAGTGAGCCGATGACGGCGAGAAAGGAGACGCCATTGATCATGAAGCACCAGGCTGGGCCGACCAGCGCATAGGCAATCCCAGCCACGGCCGGACCGATGGTGGTCGCCGAGTTGAAGATCATCGAGTTGAGCGCAATGGCATTGGTCAGGTCCTCGCGGCCGACCATGTCAGGGACAAGAGCGTGCCGGGCAGGGGCATCGAAGGCGTTGGCGATTCCCAGGAGAAAGGCCAGCAGGACGATCTCCCAGGGCCTGACAATACCCAAAAAAGCTAAGGCCGCCAGAATGAAGGCTAGGAACATCATGGAAGTCTGAGTGATCAGCAAGAGCCTGCGCCGGCTGACCCGGTCGGCGACCACCCCGCCCAACGGCATGAAAAACCAGCTGGGCAGCCCGGCGGCGAATCCGACATAACCCAGATACGCCGGGGAACCCGTGATCTCGTAGACAAGGAATCCCTGGGCAGTGATCTGCATCCAGGTGCCGAACAATGAAACCATCTGTCCCCAGAACCACAGCCTGTAGTTCTGGTGGCGAAGCGAAGAGAACGTGTGCTTCCAGCTGATCTGGCGGCGGATATTCTCGATCTCTAAGGAGCCCATTGGAGTCATTCGAAGAGCCCGCATTTTAGCGCAACCTCACCCTTCGGGCAAGAGGCGAAGACTCCTCAATGGGGGTCGAAGGTCATGGCGAGGCTCTTGGTTCCGTCAAGCCGCATCAGGTTTCTGCTTCCTCCGGAAAAACGCATAGAGCGGAAGCCCACCCAAGATGATGGTCGAGCCGACGGCCGACTTGAGAGGGGCCGAGATGATGACATTGAGGACGACGGCCGCCGAGATCGCCGCGAACAGAAGAGGGACGAGAGGATAGCCCCAGGTCCGGTAGGGTCGTTCGATTGCGGGCATCTTCCTCCTTAGCACGAGCAGGGAGAGGGCTGTCAGCCCGAAAAAGATCCAATCGCCGAAGGTGACGTATTGAAGGAGCTGTCCGTAGCTGTTCGTCAAGAGAAGGGCTGAAGCCCAAACGGACTGGAGAAGGATCGAATAGTGAGGCGTCCCGAACCGCGGGTGAAGGCGGGAGGCGACCGGAAGGAACATGCTCTCTCTCGCCATGACGTAATAAACCCGCGGACCGGTCATGATGAACACGTTGGTGATGCCAAATGTCGAGACGATGATGGCCATCGAGATAAAGGCGCCACCCAGAGGGCCGGCTATGGTCTTCATGGCGTCCGAGGCCAGCCGGGTCGAGGCCGCGATCTCTCCCACCGGGAGCGCTTTGACATAGACGATATTCGCAAAGACATAGACGAAGACTACCAGGGAGACCCCGGAAATGATCGCCAGGGGAATATTCCGGGAGGGGTTTTTCACCTCCCCCCCGACGAAGTTCAGGTTTTGCCAGCCGCCATAAGAAAAGAGAGCGGGCATCAGCGCCAGACCAATGGCGCTCAGGATGCTCAAGCTGAAACCGTGAGGAAAAAGGGCTCCCCATTCCAGGGGCGACGGCCGGTGCCAGAACAGGCCGTACGCGATAAGGACCAGGAGGGCGCCGATCTTGAGGGCCGTAAAGATGTTCTGGACGATGCTTCCCGGCCTGATCCCGAGGAAGTTGACCAGGGAAAGAAGCCAGATAATGGCCATAGCGAGAGCGACGGTCCCCGCCCGGCCCAACGGCAGGAAGACGCTCATGAAGCTGGCGCAGGTGTAGGCGACAGCGGCGATCGCTCCTGTCTGGATCGTGCTGAAAAGCGTCCAGCCGAAGAGAAAGCCTACCCAAGGCGAGAAGGCCTTTTCGAGGTAGACAACCTGACCTCCGGTTTGCGGAAACATGGCGCCGAGCTCGGCAAAGCAGAGACCTCCAAGGAAAGCGATGATCCCCCCCAGAATCCAGACGAGGAGGAGCTGAGACGAGGTCTGGAGGAACTTGGCGCTTTCGGCCGAGTTGATGAAGATGCCCGACCCGATGATCGCCCCGCTGACGATCATCGCGGCATC
>DAIPLF010000341.1:0-2927 GCA_036769375.1 Candidatus Aminicenantota bacterium
ACGCTCTGTTTCAGAGCAGCCAGGATCTCGACCAGAGCCTCTCTGGCGTCGGCGAACACCATGAGTGTCTTGGGGTCGTAGAACAACGGGTTGTCCACCCCGGCAAAACCTGGCTTGAGGCTGCGCTTGATGATGATCACGGATCTGGCATCATCGACGTTCAGGATGGGCATCCCGGAGAGGGGATTGCCTTTCTCCCGCGCCGCCGGGTTGATGACGTCGTTGGCCCCGACAACGAGGACGACGTCCGTGTTCTTGAACTCCGGGTTGATCTCGTCCAAGTCCTTGAGCAGGTCATAGGAGACGTTGGCCTCGGCCAGGAGGACGTTCATGTGGCCCGGCATGCGGCCGGCCACAGGATGAATGGCGAATAAGACCTTGATCCCCTTTTTGCGCAGGAACTCCTCGGTCTCGTGGAGGATGTACTGCGCCTGGGCCACGGCCAGTCCGTAGCCGGGGACGACGATGATCGAATGGGCATTGATCATGGTCACCGCGGCATCCTGAGCCGTATAGCCTTTGACCGCCTTTCTTGCGCCCGCTGCGGCAACCGCGACCTCGCCTCCCACGGCTCCGAAGAGGACGTTGGTCAGCGACCGGTTCATCGCCTTGCACATGATGTTGGTGAGGATAAGGCCGGAGACCCCGACCAAGGTCCCGCTGACGATGAGCACGTAGTTGTTGATGACGAACCCGGAGGCCGCCGCGGCCATGCCGGAGTAGGAGTTTAGCAGGGAGATCACGACCGGCATGTCGGCCCCGCCGATCGGGAGCACCAGCGTGATTCCCAGCACGCTCGAGACGGCGAAGATCACGATGAGGATCGGTAAGCCGGGCGACGAAGGGTTTATCGTATGCACAACGATCATGACGAGGATCGACAGCAGCATCAGCGCATTGAGAAGCTTGTGCCCCGGAAGGACCGCAGGGCCCTCCTTGGTCCACCCCTGGAGCTTGGCGAAGGCGAGAACGCTTCCCGTGAAGGTGATCATGCCGATCCAGAGGGTGATGGCGATCGTCGCCTGGAAGACGGTATCCACAACCCCAGGGTTGTCGAGGAATTGGGCCAGGGCGACTAGGGCGGACGCGCCCCCACCGGAGGCGTTGAGGAGGCCGACCATCTGGGGCATGGCCGTCATCTTGACCCTGACCGCGGCCAAAACGCCCAGGAAACCGCCAATAACCAGGCCGGCGATGATGAGCTTGAAGTCGACGATCTCGCGCTCGACGAGCGTGGCGACAACCGCGATGAGCATGCCAACCGAGCTCAGCCTGTTGCCGCGCCGGGCCGTGCGCGGCGAGCTCAGAAGCTTGAGCCCGATTACGAAAAGAGAGATGGAAACCAGATAGCCGAGATTTGCCAGGACGTTCATCCGCGCCTCTTCTCTTTCCTGAACATCTGGAGCATCCGGTCGGTGACCAGATACCCGCCGACGACGTTGATCGTGGCCAGGATGACGGCGACGAGGCCGAGGACGGCGGCCAGGCGGCCCTTTCCGGCTCCGGCGCTGATCACTGCGCCGACCAGCGTGATGCCCGAGATGGCGTTCGAACCCGACATCAGCGGAGTGTGGAGGAGCGTAGGCACCCGGCTGATGAGCGAGTATCCGGTGAACACGGCCAGGACGAAAATGTAAAGTGAAACGAGCAGGCTTCCGCTCATGGTTGACTCCCTTCGTTCAGGAAAAAGTTCTTCACCAGCTCGCTGATGATCTCGCCTTTATAGGTAGCCAGGGCGTTGGCGTTGATCTCGTCGGTGAGGTCTACGGTGTCGTCCTCGGCGGCATAAAGATTGTGATAGGCGTTGACGGCGTTCCGGGAATAGAGCAGGCTCGTGTGGAGGGGAAGCTGGGAGGGGAGGTCCCGGCAGCCGTAGATGATGACCCCGTGTTTCTCGGCTGTTATTCCCGGCTCGCTGAGCTCGCAGTTGCCGCCCTGCTCGGCCGCCAGGTCGACGATGACCGACCCGGGTTGCATCGTGCTCACCATGTCCTCGCTGATGAGGCGAGGAGCTTTGCGCCCGTACACCAGGGCCGTGGTGATCACGACGTCGGTCCGCGGCAGGCGGCTGCCGATCACCTCTTTTTCTTTGGCCAGGAACTCGGGCGATGCTTCCTTGGCATAGCCGTACTTCGTCTCGATGTCTTTGGGGAGCTCCATCTCGATGAACTTGGCGCCCAGGCTTTCCACCTGTTCTTTTACGGCTGGCCGCGTGTCGAAGGCCTCGACCCTGGCTCCGAGACGCTTGCAGGTGGCGATCGCCTGGAGGCCGGCGACGCCGGCGCCCACGATCAGGACATTGGCCGGATGGATGGTCCCGCCGGGCGTCATTAAGAGGGGGAAGAACTTGCCCAGGAGGTTGGAAGCGATGATCGCCGCGCGGTAGCCCATAACGGTGCCCAGGCTGGTCAAGGCGTCCATGGACTGGGCCCGCGACAGCCGGGGAATGAGCTCCATGGCAAAGCCCGTGAGCTTCCGCTCCACGAGCTTCTCGACGATCTGGCGGTTCTGAGTGGGCGTCAGAAAAGCGAAGATCGTCGCTCCCTCCTTCATGAGCTCGAGCTCATGTTTTCCGATCTGTTCGTTCAGGCGGGGGGGGCGGATCTTAATAATGATGTCGGCTCCGCCGTAAGCGCTTTCGGCATCGGGGACGATTTTGGCCCCGGCGGCGGCATAGAAATCGTCCCAAAAAAAGGCCTTTTCCCCGGCCTTCGCCTGGACGATCAATGAATACCCCTCGCCGGTCAGGTTTTTCACCATCTGCGGCGTCATGCTGACGCACCGGCAGTTCACATCGATTTCCTTGGGGATTCCGATGATCTGTTCGTTCTTCTTCATAGCCATCTCCTTCTGCCCGGAGTATAGGCCACATATCTATTTTAAAGGGGCCCGCCGGGAACCGCAAGAGTCTCCGGCGAATTGAATTG
>DAIPLF010000033.1:0-10534 GCA_036769375.1 Candidatus Aminicenantota bacterium
GAGATCCTGGGCGCTTTTTCCCTGACTGAGCCCGGGGCCGGATCGGATGCCACCAGCCTGAAGACGAAGGCGGTGAGGTCGGGCGATGAGTACATCCTGAACGGCACCAAGGCCTGGGTGACCACCGGGGGCGAAGCCGACGCCCTGATCATCATCGCCCAGACGGGAGCCGAGACCGGAACGCCGAAGCTCAGCGCTTTCATCGTGGAAAAGGGATTTCCCGGGTTCAGGGTAACCAAGATCGAAGAAAAGATGGGACTCCATTCTTCTCCGACCGCCATGGTCACTCTCGAAGACTGCCGGGTACCGGTCCAAAACCGGCTCGGGGATGAGGGCCGGGGTGCGGCCATCGCCCTCGCCGGGCTTGACGGAAGCCGCATCGGGATTGCCGCCCAGGCTGTCGGTCTCTCCCAGCAGGCCCTCGAGCTGGCCGTCGGCTACGCCAAGCAAAGGGAAGCCTTCGGCAAAAAAATCGCCGAGTTCCAGGCGCTCCAGTTCATGATAGCCGACATTGCTACACTCCTCGAGGCCGGCCGCCTTTTGACCTACCGGGCGGCCGATCTCTACGACCGGGGACGGCCGTTCGCCAAGGAAGCGGCCATGGCCAAGCTCTTCACGTCCGAGGCCGCCAACAAGATCGCCTACCTGGCTCTGCAGATCCACGGCGGCTACGGCTATTCCAAGGAATACGCGATCGAGAGGATCTACCGGGACTCCCGCGTCCTTTCGATCTACGAAGGAACCTCGGAGATCCAGCGGCTCGTCATCGCCCGGAAGCTGCTGAAAGGGGCCTAGGCCCGGAAGCCGGCGGGAATCGCGGGTGTATGTTTGAGGTGAGATCATGCTAAAGACGATGAGAAAGAACGTCAAAGCCCTGGCGCCCACGCTGTGGATCGTCATCGCCACCTTCATCATCTCCATCTTCGCCATCTGGGGGGGCGCCGGCCGGCTGGGCGAAAAAAGCCAGGAGGATACCATCGCCTTCATGGGCAAGAACCACATCACCACGGATTCCTACTTCATGGCTCTCCGCAACCGGCTGGAGGCGATGCAGAAAGAATTCAGCGGCCTGAACAAGAACTTCATCCAGCAGCTCAATATTCCCCAGCAGGTGCTCGAACAGATGGTCCAGCAGAACCTGCTCGGTCAAAAGGCCAGGGAAATGGGGATCACGGCCTCCAGTCAGGAAATCCGGGACCGGATTGTCTCGCTCTTCCAGAGGGACGGGAAATTCATCGGCTTTGACGAGTACCGCCAGATTCTGGAGTACAACCGGATGTCCTTGCCGCAGTTCGAAAACGGTCTCAAAGAGGAGATCGTCCTCAACAAGCTGATCCAGCTTCTGACGGCCGGGATCACCGCCACTCCGGAAGAGCTCTGGGAGAATTACCGGAAGCAGAACGAAAGCGCCAAGATCGAATACCTCATGCTCGAGGAGAGCAAGGTCCCCTATGAACAGACCCTGGCGGCAGCCGACATCGCCGCCCATTTCGAAAAAAATAAGGCGAAATACACCCTGCCCGAAAGACGGCAGGGGTCTTACATATTCCTGCTGACCGAAGACCTTAAAAAGGAATTCCAGGTCAGCGAAGACGATATCGAGAAGTACTATAATGACAACCTCGACCAGTTCAAAGAGCCCGAGCGAACGAGGATCAGCCGGGTCTTCCTCTCCATGGCCGGCAAAGACAAGGACGCTGCCGCAAAGGACGCCCAGGCGATCCTGGACCGCCTAACTGCAGGAGGCGACTTTGCCGAAATCGCCAGAGCCTCCTCCCAGGATGAGAAAGCCCAGGAGGGCGGGGACTGGGGTTTCGAAGACTGGCGCAACCTCTCCGCCAAGGAGAGGCAGGAAATAGAGAATCTCTCCGCCGGCCAGATGTCGGGCCTTGTCGAAACGGATGACGGTTTCTCCATCCTCAAGGTCAGCGAAAAGGAGCCCGAAGAAACCCAGACCTTGGACGAGGTCAAGGCGCGTATCAATACCACCCTGGAAGACCAGAAGGCCAGGGAGCTGGCAGAGCAGAGGATCGGCCAGGTCGAAAAGGCCGCCCGCCGGGAGAAGAGCCTGGACGTGGCCGCGCAGAAAATGGGTTTGAAGGTCAAGAGCACCGGTCTTCTCAAGCAGGGCCAGGCCCTGGAGGAGTTCGACCCGGCGGGCTCGATAAGTCAGGCGCTCTTCGGGCTCAAAGAAAAACAGGTCTCCCCTCCGATCTACGCTTTCTCCGGGACAGGGATCGCCGAACTGGAGAAGATTGAACCATCGAGGCCGGCCGCCTTTGAGGAAGTGAGCCAGGACGTCGAGAAGGACCTCCGGGCCAGCAGACAGAAAGAAATCACCCTCCAGAAGGTTCAGGAAGCCCGGGCCCAAGTGGGGGGCAAAAACTGGGAAGAGGTCGCCCCGAAGCTGGGGCTAGAGTTCAAGTCGGTCGCCGAGCACAAGAAAGAGCAATACTTGGGGGTTATCGGAGAAAGCTCGGAGATCGACCGCCTGGCCTTCTCTCTTCCCCTAAATCAGACAAGCGAGCCCGTCGAGTTCGCCAGCGGATACGCGCTCGTCCGGGTCCTGGAGAGAAAAGAGGCCGGCCGTGAGGAATTCGAGAAGAACAGGCAGACCGAGCTGACGAATCTCCTCGAGGCCAAGAGAAACAGGTTCCTCCAGGCCTATCTCGATAAGTTGCGGGGAGAGAAGGACGTCAAGATAAACTACAACCTCTTCATGCAGGTCAGCAACGATATCCTCTCGCGCTACGAGAGCCGGGAGTAGCATCCCCTCTCTCCTACCGCATCCAGATCGTCGGCCGGGGAGACATCGTCAAGGTCGGCCGGATTTATCTTCAGGTTCTGATCAATTCCAGGAAAAGCGCCTTGACCCGTTCCTCGAGGGCTTTTCTAAACCCCTCGACGCTCTCGTTGAAATCGTCGGACATGTGGGGGAGGATGTTCATGGGAGCACCGACACTCACCTTGATGGTCCCGGGCGTCACCCAGAGCTTGTGTGTGCCGAAGAAGGCCAGAGGTGTCACCGGAACGACGAGGCCATCCTCTTTATAGAGGACATAGGCCAGGATAGCCGCCCCCCTCTTGAAGACATTGACGTAAGGATGGGGAGCGTCAGGGTGGACTCGCCCGCGTCCCTGGAGGGTGATGATGGCCCGCCCCTTCCTCAGGTAGTCCTCGCACAGTTCCATCGCTTCGCGCTTGCCGGATCCGAAGGTGACGGGGATGGTCCCGACCGCGTTGATATTTTCGGAAATAAAGTCGATGAGGCGGGTTTTGAGAGGCCTGACCAGGGAGTTGAGCATCGGTCCCAGTTCCTTGAGATGCCGCCGGAGATGTTTCTGCATCAGGCCGTCGAGACTTTCCCTGGTGAAGACCTGTTTATTGGCCGTGAAGTAGATCATCCGCGGCCTGATGCGGAGAAGCACGGCCACGTCTTTGAAGGCGCCGCAGTGATTGCCGATGAGGACGTTGGGCCCTTCCTTGATGAAGTTTTCCGCTCCCCGGACTTCGACCTTCTTGCCAAAGAGGAGAATGCTCAACCAGCGCTGAATCCTGGGCTCTATGCGGTTTAAGGCTCGTTCGTAGTCTTCCATTTTCCGCGCTCGGCGCCGATATTTTAGCAAAATTGAAAGCCAAAAGGAATCGGCCCGGAAAGTTTGACCATGGGGCGCCGTCGTGGTATATCGAAGAAATGACCCGGGAGGAGACGATGATTACCCTGATTAAAAACGGCACCATCTTTGGCCCTGAACACCAAGGGGAGAAGGACATTCTCATCGCCGGCGGCAAGATTCTCGCCATCGATGAGCCGGGCAGAATAAAGATCGAGGGACCGATGGTCGAACTCCTGGACGCCTCGGGAAAGACCGTCATGCCGGGACTCATCGACCCCCACGTCCATATCCTGGGCGGGGGAGGTGAAGGCGGTCCGGCGACGCGGGCGCCGGAAATCCGGGTCGAAGACATCATCGCCTCCGGGGTGACTGCGGTCATCGGCTGTTTAGGAACGGATGGGACCACCCGGCATATGGAATCGCTGCTGGCCAAGGCACGGGCCCTGGAGGCCGAGGGGATAACGACGTTCATATTTTCAGGCTCCTACGAGATACCGCCGAAGTCCATCACCGGCAGTGTCCGCTCCGACCTCGTCCTCATCGACAAAGTCATTGGCGCCGGCGAGATCGCCATCTCCGACCACCGTTCCTCCCAGCCGACCTTTGAGGAGATCGCCCGGCTGGCGGCCGATTGCCGGGTGGGCGGGATGCTCGGAGGAAAGGCCGGTATTCTGCACCTCCATCTCGGCGACGGCCCGGGGCGGCTGGCGCTTCTCTTCCGGCTTGTCGGCGAGACCGAGATCCCCCCGAATCAAGTAGTCCCAACCCATGTGAACCGGAACCCCGAGCTCTTCGAAGAGTCGATACGGTGGGCCCTGGCCGGCGGGCATATCGACCTCACCGTCGGTCCGGAACCAGAGCCGGGAAACCCGGAGCTGAGCGTGGAAAAGGCCGTCGCCTTGTGCCTCGAGCGCCGGGTCCCTGTGGAGCGTTTAATGGTGAGCTCGGACAGCAACGGGAGCCTGCCGGTCTTTGACCGTGCCGGAAAGCTGGTCGGGCTGACCATTGCCACCCAGCGGGACCTCCTCAGAACATTTCAATCACTTCTCCGGAGACAGACGATCGGAGCAGAGGAGGCGGCAAGACTCTTCTCCACCAATGCCTCGGCCTTCTACGGGCTTCGGGCCAAGGGAGAGGTGCGCCCAGGAAAGGACGCCGACCTGGCCCTCTTCGACCGCAGCTGGGAGCTGCGCGATGTCTTCGCGCTCGGCCGCCGCATGATGGCCGAGGGCAAGGTCACAGCCCGGGGCACGTTCAGCCAGGGCGGCGGAGACTGATCGTGGAGAGAGCCAAAACCCCGTCCCTTGGCCTCGCCCTCCTGCCGCTCATCAGCATGGCGCTTCTCCTCGGAGTGGGCTATGGCATCTACGGGATCCGGCCCCAGGTGCTGCTCATCGCCGCGGCCTTCCTGACCGGATGTCTCGGTGTTCTGCTCAAGTTCCGCTGGGAGGACATGCAGAAGGGAATCGTTGAGAGCATCACCAAGGCCATGCCGGCCATCCTGATCATGCTCACCGTGGGTGTTCTCATCGGCTCCTGGATGGCCAGCGGGACGATCCCTATGATCATCTACTACGGCCTCAAGCTCATCTCACCCAAATTCTTCCTGGTCACAGCCTGCCTCGTCTGCAGCATTACCGCTTTGGCCACGGGAACATCCTGGGGGACGGTCGGGACCGTGGGCGTCGCCTTCATCGGGATCGCCATGGGACTGGGGATGCCTCTGGGGCTCGCCGCGGGTGCCATCGTGGCCGGCGCTTACTTCGGCGACAAGATGTCGCCCTTTTCGGACATCCCCAACCTGGCCGCGGTGACGGCGGGGGCCAACCTCTTCGACCACATCAAGCACATGATGTGGTCGGCGGTTCCGGGGTGGCTGCTGAGTCTGGCCGTCTATTTCGTGGTCGGGCTCAAGTATGATGCGGGGACGGTCTCTACCGATACGACGAACCTCATCCTGGACACACTCCGGAGGAATTTCCGGTTCAACCTCCTCCTGCTCCTTCCCATGCTCATCGTGCTCTATCTGGCCTTCGCCAAGAAGCCGACGATCCCGGGGATGCTCCTCTCATCGCTCACGGCCGCGTTCCTGGCGGTCGTCTTCCAGAAGGAGTCGATCGTCCGGATCGCCCAGGCCGTGAATTCCGGTTACCCTGCGGCGACAGGGGTCGAGTCGGTGGACACACTCCTGACTCGCGGAGGCCTGATGAGCATGATGGAAACCCAGCTCGTGGCCTTCACGGCCTTCAGCTTCGGCGGCATCATGCAGAAGACGGGCATGCTCGGCGTCGTCCTGGACCGGATAATGAGAGTGGCCAGGAAGGTCGGCAGCCTGGTCATGGTGACGATCGGCTCCTGTGTCGTGACGGCCCTCGTCACCGGGAGCTCCTATCTTTCGGTCATCATCCCGGGAGAGCTGCTGGGGCCTGCCTTCAGAGAGAAGGGTTTGGCGGCCAAGAACCTGTCGCGGATTATTGACGAGTGCGGCGGCATCATCGTGCCGCTGGTCCCTTGGAGCATGGCCGGGGTTTACATTACGGGAGCGCTGGGGGTGCCGGTCCTGAGCTATCTTCCCTGGGCGATTGCCAGCTGGGCGGCCCTCTTAATCCTGGCCGCTTTCGGCTTCACCGGGTTCACGATGGCCCCGAGGAAGCGGGAGGACGAAACCCAGGCCGGCAGCTGACGACGTTCGGCCGGGCTCTCGTTGTCATCCCGGGGCGCCTGCGCCGTGGGGATCTCAGTCCTCTTTTCCGACCTTTCCCAGAGCCTTTTCAAAAGCCTCCTTGGCTTTCTCTTTCTTCTGGCGTTCGAGCTCGGCGGTGGCCTCGAACTTGCGCTCGAACTCGTCCCGGCGCTTCTTCTCTTTTTCCAGGAGGTCGTCCAATGAGCCTTTTTTTTTGGCCGCATGCCGCTCGGTCTTGACGATCTCCCGGCTGACCCCATCCACCCAGAGGACAGACTGGCAGCACGGACAGACAACCTCGAAAACCCCGGCCTGCGTTTTCCCTTCACTCATGGCGACCCCAATCTAACAAAAAAAGAGTGGACTGGGAAGAGGGATTTTCTCAGCTCCCGGAGTTCTCTCCGATCTTATGTTTTTTCAACAGCTTAAAAAGTCCCTGCCGGGTCAGGCCGACTTCCTTTGCCGTCCGCGCTTTGTTGTGGCCAAAGCGCACCAGCGCCTGATGGATGAACCTCTTCTCGAACTCAGATTTGGCCAGGAAGTAGTTATAGGTGACCGGGGCGGCCGCCTCGCGCCGCGGATTGATCTTGGCAGACAGGTGCTCTTCCCGGATCAGGCGGTCCCCTCCGGCCAGGACGAGGCATCGCTGGACCTCGTTCTGGAGCTCCCGGATGTTCCCGGGCCAGGAGTAGTTCACCATCATCTCCAGCGCTCCGGGAGAGACGTAAGTCTTTTCCCGTCCCATCTCCCGGCCGTACTTGTCGACGAAATGATTGATCAACAGAAGGAGGTCCGGCCTCCGCTCCCGCAGGGGCGGGACCTCGATGGTCAGGATGCGCAGCCGATAGTAGAGGTCCATCCGGAAGCGGCCCTGTTCGATCTCTTTTTCGAGCTCTTTGTTGGTGGCCGAGATAAAGCGGACATCGATCCGCCGGGTCCGGGTTTCCCCGACCCTCCGAATCTCCCTCTCCTGGAGCAGCCGCAGGAGTTTCGCCTGAAGGGGCAGAGACAAGTCACCGATCTCATCCAGAAAGAAGGTCCCTCCGTTGGCCTCCTCGAGCAGTCCCGTCTTATCCCGCAGGGCCCCAGTGAACGAGCCCCGGGCATGGCCGAACAGCTCGCTCTCCAGGAGATGATCGGGTATGGCCCCGCAGTTGACAGCGACGAACGGCCCGGCCCGCCGCGTGCCCCGCCCGTGAATGGCCCGGGCAACGAGCTCCTTTCCAGTGCCGCTTTCCCCATAGATGAACACCGGGGCAGCGGAGTTCTTGACTCTCTCGATCAGGGTCTGGATCACGGCGAAGGCCCGGCTCTCCCCGATGAGCGGGTCAGAACCTGACGCCTGGATGGGGCAATCCGCCTGACCGGCAAGATCAAGACCGTCCTTGATAACGGCAGGGAATGACTGCGTCAGGAAAACGACTGACTCCAGGTCCGCGGCCGAATAGGGCGTCTGCCCGGGCTCCCGTCCCAAACAGAGGGCCCCCACGGGAACCTCGCCGATTAACAGGGGCAGGCAGAGCAGGCTCCCGGCAAAGAAAGGCCGTTTCTCCTCGGCCGCCCGGCTGGCCAAGTCGGAACAAGCAGCCTCGAACGCAGTGTCCAGCCCGGGCCAGGATCTTGTTCCGACCGGCCTCCGGTCTCTGTCCAGGAGGGCGAGGAGAACACGGCTGGAGGAGACCTCCTCGCCGATGAGGCGCAGCGACTTGGCCAGGAAGGACTCGACCTGCTCCCGGGAAATGCTCACAATCCTAGGAACGATCCCCCGCCGTCATTTTTCTCATTCAAAGACTACTATTCCCATCATATTACTCGACTTCGGCGGGGAAGTCAGATAGAATACAGGACATGTCCGGAAAAACGGCCAACCGGCTGATCCAGGAAAGGAGCCTCTACCTCCGCCAGCACGCCCACAACCCGGTCTCCTGGTTCCCCTGGAGCGAAGAAGCGTTCCAGGAGGCCGGACGAACGGACCGTCCGGTCTTTCTTTCCATCGGCTACTCGACCTGCCACTGGTGCCACGTCATGGAGAGGGAATCCTTCGCCGATGAGGAAATCGCCCGCCTGATGAACGATGCGTTCATCTGCATCAAGGTCGACCGGGAGGAGCGGCCGGACATCGACGCCCACTACATGGCGGTCTGCCAGCTCCTGACCGGTGGCGGAGGATGGCCGCTGACCGTGATCCTGACGCCCGACAAGAGGCCGTTTTTCGCCGGGACGTATTTCCCCAAAGAGAGCCGCTTCGGTCTCCTCGGGATCAAAGACGTCATCGGCCGGGTGGCCGAGGCCTGGAAACACCGGCGGTCCGACCTTCTGAGCTCGGCCGGCCGGATCCTGGCCGCGCTGGAAGAGTCTTCAGAAGTGCCGGAGGGCGAGAAGTTGACGGTTGACATCCTCGAGCAGGCCGAGTCCGAGCTCGCCGGGCAGTTCGATGCCGAATTCGGTGGCTTCGGCTCGGCCCCTAAGTTTCCCACGCCCCATCACCTGACCTTTCTCCTGCGCCAAGCCCGGCGAAAACACGCCGAGAGGGCCCTGGCCATGGTCGAGAAAACCCTCCAGGCCATGCGCCGGGGAGGGATCTTTGATCATCTCGGGTTCGGGTTTCACCGCTATTCCACCGACCGGAGCTGGCTCGTCCCGCACTTTGAGAAGATGCTCTATGATCAGGCTCTCCTGGCCATCGCTTATACCGAAGCCTTCCAGTTCACCGGCCGGGATGAATACCGGCGGACGGCTGAAGAGGTCCTGGCCTACGTCGGCCGCGACCTGAGATCGCCGGAGGGTGCGTTCACCACCGCCGAGGATGCGGACAGCGAGGGCGAGGAGGGGAAATTCTACGTCTGGGAACTCGGCGAGATCGAGGCCGTTCTCTCACCTTCCGAGGCCAGGCTGGCCAGAGAGGTCTTCGGCCTGAGGCCGGAGGGCAACTTCACCGGGCCGGAAGGCCGCCGTTCGGGGAAGAACATCCTTTATCTCGGCCAGCCGCCGGACTCCGCCGCAGCCGGACTCGGGATCTCGGAGGAGGAGCTCCAAGAACAGATCGCCACAATCAGAACCAAGCTTTTGGGCCGGCGCGAGCAGCGTCCCCATCCGCTCAAGGATACGAAAATCCTGGCCGACTGGAACGGGCTGATGATCGCCGCGCTGGCCAAGGCGGCCAGGGCTTTTGCCCGCGCTGATTATGCTGAAGCGGCGGCCTCAGCCGCCCTGTTTATCCGGGACAGGATGACGATCGAGGGAAGACTCCATCATCGCTCGGCCGAAGGAGAAGTGACGATTCCGGCCTTTCTGGACGACCGCGCCTTCCTCATCTGGGGGCTCATCGAGCTCTACCAGGCGACTTTCGAACCCGGCCATCTCTCTTGGGCGTCCCATCTCAGCGAGGATCTCATCCGCGGTTTCTGGGATGAAGATAACGGCGGTTTCTTTTTCACTTCGCCCGACCTCCACAGAGACTTCCCATTGAGACGGAAGGAGGTCTATGACGGCGCCCTGCCCTCGGGCAATTCGGTCATGGCATCGAACCTGCTGCGCCTCGGCCGGCTCCTTGGCCGGCCGGAGTTCGAAGCAAGAGCGGGTCGACTCGTCGACGCGTTCTCGGGAAAAATCACTCAATACCCGGCAGCCTACACGCAGTTCCTCTGCGGGCTCGACTTCGCGCTGGGTCCAAGCCGGGAGGTGGTCATAGCGGGAAGGACGGGCGCCCCCGATACGCTGGCCATGTTGGACGTCCTGCGCAAGATGTTCCTTCCCCACGCGGTCGTGCTCTTCCGGCCAACGGAGGAGGACGAGCCTGAGATCGTGAAGCTGGCCCCCTTCACGGCGGGGATGAGGGCTCTGGACGATAAGGCAACGGCTTATGTCTGTTCCAACTATCGCTGCGCCCGGCCGACGGCGGAGCCCGATAAGTTGCGCTCCCTTCTCATCTAGAATATTCTTTTTGGAGCTTCCGCCTTGAACCAGAACTCTTTCCTTATTCCTATTCCAAATGAACGGTCAATCGGAATGCTTGATGGGAAGGATAAACCGGGACAGAAACGATTTAAATGCGGGGAGAAACCCTGTATAATAAGAATAGAAGTGCCGGAAAGAGGAGGAGAAGATGGCGATCCCCAAAGGCTTGCCCGCAAAGTGAAATTCACTCCTACCCGCTTAATAATCGTGCTATAATTCTTTAATTTTGGAGTTGCCATTCAGGATTCGTTGTCTAAAACGCCGGCATCTTCAAGGA
>DAIPLF010000342.1:0-2908 GCA_036769375.1 Candidatus Aminicenantota bacterium
CCGGCGTAATGGTGGTAGATCCAGGGCATCGGGCCGCCTTCATACTTTGTGCCGACATGCTTGCGGTACCAGTCGACGACCATCTGGTTGCCGTCGGGGTTATGCGAGGGCACAAGGAGGACGATCACATCCCGGAGAATGCGGTCCGCCTCGAAGGGAGTGTCTCCTGTCACGAGCTTATAGGCCAGCTCCATCGCCATCTGGGTGGCCGCGATTTCCGAGGCGTGGAGGCTGCAGGTGATGAGCAGGATGGCTTTGCCTTCGGCTGCGAGTTTCCTGGCCTCGTCCGGGGGAAGCGTCCTGGGGTCTCGAAGCTTCTTGACGATCTCCCGGCAGCGGTCGAGCCGGGCCATATTCTCTTCGGCGGTGATCACGGCCATGATCAGCGGTTTCTTGAGCGTCGATTCGCCGATGGTCAGCAGCTGCAGCTTCGGTGTCTCCTGGTCCAGCTTTTCGAAATAGGCCCTGATCTGGCCGTAATCAGCGAGTTTCCGGTCAGCTCCTACCTTGTGTCCCAGGAACTGCTCGGGGGATGTCTGGGCCGCACCCGCCGCGGGGATCAAGACGATACAGAGGACAGCGACAGCGGCTCTTCGGATGATCGTTCCTCGCTTCATGGAAGCCTCCTCGATGAAAATGACAGACCCCTATCTATCACTTGACTTCTGCAGTGTCAAGAATTGCGGGGACCGCCCGGCGGGCTGAAGAGAGCTGAGGCGGCGAAGGCCTCGGGTCGATCAGTCTCGCGATTGACGGAGCAGGAACATGCGGAGAAGTTGCATGGCGGCCATGGCCGTGGAGGCGACATAGGTCAGCGCGGCGGCTGAGAGGACTTTACGGGCGCCGTCGAGCTCCCGGCCCTGGAGGTAGCCTCGCTCTCCCAGCAGGGCTACGGCCCGCTTGGAGGCATTGAACTCCACCGGCAGGGTGAGCACGCTGAAAAGAACGGCCCCGGCAAAAAGAAGGATGCCGATGTCCATCAGGATGCTCGGCCCCTTTTGGCTCATGAAGAAACCGATAAGGAAGAGGGGAAAAGCCAGCGTCGAGCCGAGGCTGGCCACTGGATAGATGCCGTTCCGGAGGTGGAGCGGGGCATAGTTCGTGTGGTGCTGGAGGGCGTGTCCGGCCTCATGGGCGGCGATCCCGAGGGCGGCGATAGAGTGGCTCTCATAAACGCCGGCGGACAGACGGAGGACCCTTTTCCGGGGGTCATAATGATCGCTGAGCTGGCCGGGCGTCTCCTCGACGGGCACCTGTCCGGCGCCTCCGAGGTTGAGGATCTCCTTGGCCATCTGGGCTCCCGAAATGCCCGACGAGGCGGCCACCTTGCTGTACTTGGCGTACGTTCCCCGCACCTTGGCCTGAGCGTAGAACGCCAGAAGGAGCGGCGGTATGATAATAAGAAAGGTGTAGTCCCAGAAGAACATCGTCTCTTCCTCCTTGGCCCATGATACCCGCTTCCTGCCGCTCCTGTCAATGAATCCGGCAGCTCAGGGCCTCGTTCCCCGACTCAATGAGTCGGGCCGCTAGAATTGACAAATCGGGTCACTGTCCCTAATATGGCGGTGATTCCTGACGCGGACCCGGTCCTGGAGGCGAGATGAGATCGAAGAAACGGAACAGATGGCTTGTCCTGGTCGCCCTGCTGTTCGCCCCGTTCCTCCTGGCCGCCCAGACGGCGCAGGACAGGGAGGCCCAGGCCGCCGCCTCCCTTGTTCAGGGCGATGACGCCTATGCCAAGGGCGATTATCAGAAGGCTATCGAGGCCTATCTCCTCGTCGTTCAGACCACCGGGATCAAAATGAACCTTTCCCGGGCTCATATGGGTCTCTCACTCTGTTATTTCTATCTCGGCGAAATCGAGACGGCCAAGACCCATATCCTGAAAGTGCTGGAGAACGACCCCCAAAAGGAAGTCTCGCCGCTTTTCCACCCCCAGACCTATGTGGACCTCTTCAATGAGGTGAGAAGGGAGAACGAAGGAAAGCTCGGCCAAGGTCTCTTGGACGCGCCGGTTGAGGTGGCCCCTCCGGCCAAGGAAAAGCCGGGGGCTGTCCAAGCCCAGCAGATCACCCTGGAAGGCACCTCGGAAGAAAGGGGAGGGCGCTTCGAGATCGAAGTCCATTTTTCCGGCTGGAGCATCGACCTGGCCAAGGGCGCCTTTGAGGATACATTGACCAAGAGGGCGGCCAACGAGATCCGAGAGCAGGTAACCGATCAGCTTCGGGCGAGCTATGGCGGGGATCTGGTCCCTTCCACCTATGAGCATGGCCTCGCCCTTGATTCCCAAGGCTCCAACTACGGCCTCGAAATCCGCTACTATCCTCTGGGCCGGCGCGGCTCCATGAGCGTCGGCTTGTCGCTGGAAAAGACGAGGATCAAGGTGATGATGAAGGGGCCGGTCGTCCAGAGGTACACCGATGGGTCAGAGGCGGTGGTCGAGGGGGACGCTCATATCGAGACGAACCCGGTGACCGCCGGCTTGAGTTTTCGCTGGGATTTCGTCCCCTCCTGGCGCGTCACGCCCTATTTTGTGCTTGGCCTGGGACTCGGCCCGCTGGAGGGCACAACGGCCTACGTTTACGCCGGAACGTACCGCCGCGGCAGCGCCCAGGCCGGTATCACCGGTGAAGAGAACAAGACGTTCGACCAGTTGAGGGAGGAAGGGGAGATCGACCTCAACCGCTTCATCCTCCTCCATACCGCCCTCGGGGTTAAGGGCCGTATCTATAAAGGACTCAGCCTCAAACTCGAAGCGGGCTTCTGGGACGGCTTGATCCTGCGCGGCGGCCTGGCCTATCGTTTTTGACCGCGCCGGGACCTTTCCATTCCTGTCCACCCGGCGTATAATGGACCCGACCGTGCTAGACGGGGAGCTAGCGGTGCCCTGTAGCCCACAACCCGCTCC
>DAIPLF010000343.1:0-2908 GCA_036769375.1 Candidatus Aminicenantota bacterium
GACCTCAACGACCTCTACCGCCGGGTGATCAACCGGAACAACCGCCTGAAGAAGCTGATCGAGCTCAAGGCGCCCGAGCTCATTATCCGCAACGAGAAGCGGATGTTGCAGGAGGCTGTGGACGCCCTGTTCGACAACGGCAAAAGGGGCCGCGTCCATCTCGGCGCCAACCGCCGGCCTCTCAAGTCCCTCAGCGAGGCTCTGCGGGGGAAACAGGGGCGCTTCCGGCAAAACCTTTTGGGCAAGAGGGTCGATTATTCCGGCCGGTCCGTCATCGTCGTCGGGCCGGAGCTCAAGCTCAATCAGTGCGGCCTGCCCAAGAAAATGGCCTTGGAGCTCTTCAAGCCCTTCATTTTCCATAAGTTGGAAAAAGAAGGCCTGGTCCCGAGCGTCAAGATCGCCCGGGAGTGGCACGAGGCCGAACGGCCCGAGGTCTGGGATTACCTGGAGGAGGTCGTCCGCGAGCATCCCATTCTCCTCAACCGCGCTCCCACTCTCCACCGGCTCGGCATCCAGGCCTTTGAGCCCATCCTGATCGAAGGCAAGGCCATCCAGATCCACCCCCTCGTCTGCGCCGCCTTCAACGCCGACTTCGACGGCGATCAGATGGCCGTGCACATCCCGCTCTCCGTAGAAGCCCAGATCGAGGCCCAGACGCTGATGCTCTCGACCAATAACATCCTCTCACCGGCCCACGGCCGGCCGCTGACCATCCCGAGTCAGGACATGGTCCTCGGCTGCTATTACTTGGCGCTGGAGAAAAAGGGCCTTCCGGGAGAGGGACGGATATTCGGCTCCCGCGAGGAAGTCCTGATGGCGCTGGAAAGCAAAGAGATCGCCCTCCAGACCCGGATCAAGTTGCGGTTCAAGGGGCCGTTCATGAACCTGGCCACGTACTATGACGACCAGGCGGTCATGACCTGCCCGGTCACCAACATCCAAAACACGCTGGTGGACACGACCCCAGGCCGGATCATCTTCAACGCCATCCTGCCCAAGGAGATCCCTTTTATCAACGGAGTGCTGCGGAAGAAGGGACTGGAGAGCCTGGTCACTCTCACCTATCTCAAGGTCGGACCCGGCCCGACCATCGCGATGCTGGACAAGATGAAAGAGACGGGGTTCCTTTATGCCACCATGGCCGGGTTCTCCCTGGGCATCGACGATTTTGTCATCCCCAGAGAAAAGAAGGAACTGGTCGACAAGGCGCACCGGGAAGTCCTGGAGATCGAGCGCCTCTACCGTGACGGAACCATCTCTGCCGGCGAGCGCTTCAACCGGGTCGTCGAGATCTGGGGCGCCGTGACTGACAAAGTTTCCGTCGCCATGATCGATGAGATGCGACGGATCAGCTTCGAAGGCAAGGAGCTTAACCCTCTGTTTGTCATGGCCGACTCCGGCTCCCGCGGCAACAAGCAGCAGATCCGGCAGCTGGCCGGGATGCGGGGCCTGATGTCCAAGCCTTCCGGAGAGATCCTGGAAACACCTATCACCTCCAACTTGCGCGAGGGCTTGAACGTCCTTCAGTATTTCATCTCGACGCATGGCGCCAGAAAGGGCTTGGCGGACACGGCGCTGAAAACGGCCAATTCCGGCTACCTGACCCGCAAGCTGGTCGACGTGGCCCAGGAGGCCATCATCGATGAGCGCGATTGCGGGACGCTCAAGGGTGTCAACGTCACGGCCATCGTCGAGAACGGCGAGATCATCGAGCCCTTCATCGACCGGGTCGTCGGCCGCATCTCCATGGAAAAAGTCGTCCACCCCGACACGGGGGAAGTCATCGTCGCCCCCAACCAGGAGATCACGGAAGAAGTCGCCCATCAGTTCCAGAACCTGGGCATCGAGAGGATCCGCATCCGTTCCATCCTGACCTGCGAGGCCAAGAGGGGCGTCTGTCAGCTCTGCTACGGCCGCAACTTGTCCAGCGGTGCGCTGGCCGAACTGGGAGAGGCGGTCGGCATCATCGCCGCGGAGTCCATCGGCGAGCCGGGAACTCAGTTGACCATGAGGACGTTCCACGTCGGGGGCATCGCCATGCGCGGCGCGGAGAGGTCGAAACTCGAGGCCAAGACCGACGGCGTCATCCGGTTCAACAATTTGAAGGGAGTCCTGGACAAGGATGGCGTTCTGGTCGTAGTCAACCGCAATGCCAATATCGCCATCCTCGACCACCGTTCCCGGGAGATCGAGCACTATCAGGTGCCCTACGGTGCCCGCCTTTTTGTCAAGGCAGGAGATGCGGTCAAGGCGCGGCAGCCGTTTGCCGAGTGGGATCCTTTCAACACATATATCCTGACCGAGGAATCCGGCGTGGCGGCATTCCACGATGTTGTCCTCGGGGTCACCATGGAGGAGGTCCAGGACGAATTCACCGGTTTGATCACCCATGTCGTCATCGAGCCCAAGGACGAGAAGATGCAGCCCCGGGTGGAGGTCGTCCACCCGACAAAGAAGGAAAAAGGGAAAGACGGGAAGGAAAAGCCCGTCCTTCTCCGGCGGTACTATCTGCCCTCCGGAGCCAACCTTGGGGTCAAGGATGGCGACAAGGTCTTTGCGGGCGAAGTCCTGGCTAAGATCCCCCGGGAAGTCGCCCGCACCAAGGACATCACAGGCGGGCTACCCCGCGCTGAAGAGCTCTTCGAGGCCCGGCGACCGAAATACCAGGCCGTGATCTCCGAGATCGACGGCACGGTCCAGTTCGGCGGGCTGGTCAGGGGCTACCGAAAGCTCACGGTCACCAGCGAAAAAGGCGGAGAGAAGGAATACCTCATCCCCAAGGGAGCGCACCTGTCCGTTGGTGAGGCAGAGAGGGTGCGGGCCGGCACTCCCCTCATGGACGGGCCGGTCAATCCGCACGACATCCTCCGTGTCCTGGGAGAGAAAGAGCTGGCTGAATACCTGCTCC
>DAIPLF010000344.1:0-2904 GCA_036769375.1 Candidatus Aminicenantota bacterium
ACCTGCATGATGCGGTGGGTCCGGCGGACGAGGTCCCCCTCCTTGACCAGGTGGCTTTCCCCGAGGAGCACGGCGCCGACACTCTCCTCCTCGAGGTTCAGGGCGAGACCGAAGAGGTCGCGCGGGAATTCGAGCAGCTCGTTGTACATGACCCGGTCGAGGCCGTGGATGCGGGCGATCCCGTCGCCGACAGAGGTGACGGCCCCGACTTCCCGGACGTCGATCTCGGACTCATAACCCTCGATCCGCTGCTGAATGATCCTGGTGATTTCGTCGGCCTTGATGTCCATGGCACTTCCTACCCTTCTGAGATTCTCTCTTTGATCTTCGCCAGATACCCCCTCAAGGAGGCATCGTAAATAACGTTCCCTTTCTTCAAAGAAAAGCCGGCTAAGAGTCTCGGGTCCGTCGAGTAGCGGAGAAAGACCGGGCGGCCTTCCAATCGCTCAAGCTCGGCTTGCAGCCTCCTTTTTTGGCCCGCGGCGAGCGCGACCACCGAACTGACCTCGAAGGTGGTCACGTCACGGCGTTCGTTCCAGATGGCCGGGAGCTCTTCGAGTATTTCTCCCAGAAGATCAAGCCGGTGGTGCTCCAGCAGGAGGAGAACAAGGCGCGAAGTCTTATCGCTGAAGCCTGATTGGGCGAGGATTTCCCTGATAGCCTCCGCCTTCTTCCGGGCGGCCACAAAGGGACTGGCCAGAGTCTCTTTGAGAACACCGTGGGTGGAGAGGAGTTGCTGAAACGCGGCCAGTTCTCGGCCGGCGGCGATGAACTCGGGTTCATCCTTGAGGGCCCCTGCCAACCCCTGCGCGTACCGCTTAACGAGAATGGGGTTTTTCATACAGCTTGTCCAGACTGCGGATGGATTCGTCGATGAGACGGGAATGGAGCTCCGGCGTTAAGCGCCGCTCGATGTTTGCCTGGGCCAGGGAGACGGCCACCTCGGCCGCATGCTCGTTGAGTTCAGCCCGGGCGGATTGGGCGAGGCCTTCGATCTCTCGGGCGGCGAAGGCCCTTCTCTTTGCGGATTCCTGCCGGGCCAAGGACAGGATGCGCTCTTTCTCCCGCCCTCCTTCGATTTCGCCTTCGCCCCTGATTTTCCGGACTTCCTGCTCCAGACTCAGCAACCGGACTTTGAGCGATTCAAGCCTTTCCTCGGCATCCGTTTTGGCCTTGGCGGTTTCCCTGATCGTGTTTGCTACAGCGAGACCCATCTCGGCCAGCAATTTCCGGAGCGGCTTGGCCAGCAGAAAGGCCAAGCCTCCAAAGAGGATGACGAAGTTGATGGTCTTCCCCAGGAGGTCAGACAGCGGCGAGACATGGCCTTCTTCGCCTGAAGAAAAGCCTAAGAAAAGGGACAAGACGAGGATGAGCAGAGCGAGAGTTCGTCTTGGCCCAGACATCAGTTCAAAAACTTCTTTTCTATCTGTTCGGCCAGGCCCGCCGCCTGGGACTCGAGCTTTTGCTTGAGCTCCCGGACGCTCTTGTCGAGCTCGGCCTTGGCCTGTTCAACCTGAAGCCGGGACTCGGAATTGATTTCAGCAACCAGGCGGCTCCTTTCCTTCTGGGCCTCCGCTTCAAGTGAGGCCCGGACGCTTTCGGCGGCTGAACGGGCTTCTTTGAGCGCCTGATCCACCTCCCGGGAGCTCTCCTCATATGACGCGATGGCCTTCTCAAAAGCCTCCTTGTTTTCGCGAATGGCCTTTTCCCGCTCGGACCGGACCCGGCGGACGGGGTTGAAGAAGACCTTGGTGAGCGCAAAAAGAAGCACCCAGACGATCAGGAAGACGACGATGACATTGCCATCGAGAGAAAGCATTTTGTTGCGGCTCAGCCGGCAAATTGAAGGGCAAAATTTACCATGTTCCCTTCAATAAATCAACTCGCCCCGATTCCTGGCCATGAAGGGAACAGTCTTTTTACTTCGCCCACTAAGAAAAGGGAGCCGGTAATGAGGACAGAGCCTCCGTGAGGAGTCAGCTCGATCGCTTTTTGAACGGCCCTTTTCAAGTCGGGCTCCAGGAACATCTTTTTTTGCCGGCCCGGCGCCTTAGAGAAGATCATCTCCGGGCTGGCGGCTCGACGAAGGGGCAGAGAAGTCAGGATGACCGTCTCGGCCAGCGGAAAGAGGATCGAGGAGACCCGGCGGATGTCTTTGTCCTTCATGATGGCGAAGATCAGGGTGAGCGGCCGGCGAAGGAAATCCCGGGCATAGGCGGCGACGACCCGGGCTCCCGCTTCATTATGAGCCCCATCCAGGACCACGCGCGGACGGCGGCCGACAGACTCCAGCCTCCCCTCCCAGCGTGCCTCCCGGATTCCCTGGATGATCCGACGCTTTTGGAGCGGCCGCCAGCGCCGGCTGAGCTCGACCGCGGCGGCAATGGCTACGGCGGCGTTCCGACCCTGGTGTTCCCCGGGCAGCTTGGGAGAAAAAACAAATTCTTGGCCCTCAAGGCAGAAGACGAACCGAAACCCGCCCCTCTTCCTCTGAGCCTTGAGAACCCCGGGTCTGTCGAAAACGCTCCGCAAAGGGGCGCCAAGCTCCCTGGCCCGCCGTTCGATAACCCGCCGCGCCATCCCCTGATCCACGCCGCTGACTACGGGAACCCCCGGCTTGATGATGCCGGCCTTCTCAAAGGCGATCTCGGCCAAAGTCGGGCCGAGGAATTCCTGATGGTCCCGGCCCACTGTCGTTATGACTGAAACAAGGGGCGTGACCACGTTCGTAGCATCCAGCCGCCCGCCCATTCCCACCTCAAGAACGGCGATGTCCACCCTCCTCTCGCGAAAATAAAGGAGGGCCAGTACGGTCAGGGTTTCGAAGTACGTCGGCGGAGATCCCAGCCTGCCGGAAGCGATGAGCTCGATGATGGCGGCCTTCAATCGGCTGAGGAGACGGCA
>DAIPLF010000345.1:0-2897 GCA_036769375.1 Candidatus Aminicenantota bacterium
TCAGCTTTTTCCTGGCGGGAGCGAGGACTTTCTTGGAGTTCGGGGCGCAGACATCGTCGCCGACGGTCTTCCCAGCCAGTTGGTCAGACAGCTCCCAATAGAGGCGGCCGTCTTCGGGGATGATCTTGTACACATCGTAGAAAAGCCGGATGATATCCTCATCCGAGCCGAACCCGAGGGCTCGCAGGAAGACTGAAGCCAGGAATTTTTTCTTGCGGTCCAACCGGACATAAAGGTTGTTCTTGGCGTCAAACTCGAACTCGACCCAAGCCCCCCGGTACGGGATGATCTTGCCGATGAAAAAACCCTTGACCTCTCCTGGCCGGAAGAAGACGCCCGGGGAACGCTGGAGCTGGCTGACCACGACTCTCTCGATGCCGTTGAAGATGAACGTCCCCTTGTCGGTCATCAGCGGGATGTCCCCGAAATAGACCTCCTGCTCCTTGATGTGCTTGAGCCTCTTCGATTTGGTGTTGACGTCCTTTTCCCAGGAGATCAGGCGGACCTTCAGCCGCAGAGGGACGGCAAAGGTGTAGCCTTTCTGGATGCACTCGATGGGGCCGTATTTGAGCTTCAGCCTGACCCTGTCCCCGCAATGCTCACAGGTGGGTATCTCGATCTTCCTCATGGCACTGCAATAGGGACAGATCTCTTTCTCGGTCAGCTCCAGGTCGGCCGTAAGGAGGGTATCGCAGGACTTGCAGCGGGCCCGGGAATTCTCCACCCCCCTCAGCCTCCCGCACTTGCACTCCCAGTTCCCGATCGAGTAGCTGATGAAATCGAGCGCCGTCGTCTCCTTGAAATCGGAGATAGGGAAAATATCTTTGAAGGCGGACTGCAATCCTGTATCTTTGCGCTCCTCGGGAAGGAGGTCCATCTGAAGGAACTCGGCATAGGACTGCCGCTGGATGGCCAGAAGGTCGGGCATCGGGAACTGCGTCCCGATCTTGGAGAAATCGGTCCGCTCGATGCGATGGTTTGAAATCTCAGATTCCTTGTGCATGTTCACTCTCGGACAAGAATCTTCTCATCATCCCTCTTTCTTAAAGGGGATTCCCATAGGAAGCGGCTCACTGCAGCTCGACGGTCGCTCCCACCTCTTCGAATTTCGCCTTGATCGACTCGGCCTCTTCCTTGGTCACCTTCTCCTTGACCGGCTTGGGCGCTGAATCCACCAGGTCTTTGGCCTCTTTCAGACCAAGGCTGGTGATCTCCCTGACGATCTTGATGACGTTGATCTTCTTGTCACCGGCGGCCTTGAGCACGACCGTGAACTCGGTCTTCACTTCCTCCGCCTTCGCCTCGGCTCCGGGCGCGGCTGCTCCGGCGACGGCCATGGGAACAGCGGCGGCGGCGCTGATGCCGTAGCGGCTCTCGAACTCCTTGATGTAGTCGGCCAGTTCCAGGACAGTCAGGCTGTCCAGGTGGGCGAAAAACTGGTCCTTGGTGAGTTGGGTTGCCTCTTCTTTAGCTTTGGTCATTTTTACCTCCGACCTATTTTTTTTCTTTGAATTGACTCAACAACCGCCCCATCTGAGAAAGCGGGGCCTGCCAAGTCCTCAATAGACGCATCAATGGGCTGGCCATCAAATAGGCGACTTTGCCCAGCAATTCCTCCCGGGACGCCAGCCGGCAGACTTCATCAAAGCGCTCCGGGGGAAGGAGGTGCCCTTCGAACAGCCCTCCCTTGAAGGTCATCACTTTGTTCTGGACGGAGAAATCCTTGAGCATCCGGGCCAGCCTGACCGGCTCTGCGGCGGCCAGGGCGACGGCCGTGGGCTTCTGAAAAAAGGCCCGCAGCTCGGCCGGGAATTCCTCCCTCAGGGCGCGCAGCGCCAGCCGGTTCTTGACGACCCTGAAGTCGTAAGAGCTTTTCTTCAGGAGCTTCCTCAAGGTCACCGCCTGGGAGACTTTCATGCCGGTATAGTCCATAAGGTAGATGGTCTTGTGGCGCCCGAAATTCTCCTCCATGCTCTTGATCGTTTGGGCTTTGACGTCTCGGTTCACCGTCGCTCTCCTATTTCTCTAGAATGGCCTCAGAGATCCTGAAGCTGGGTCCCATCGTCGACGAGATAGACATCGTCCGGATGTACTTGCCCTTAGCCGCCGCCGGCTTGGCGTGAACGACGGCCTGGATGTAGGTCCGGATGTTATCGGCCAGCTTCTCCTCCGGAAAGGAGATCTTGCCGACTGTCGAATGAAGGATCGCCGACTTGTCGACGCGGAACTCCACCTTTCCGGCCTTGGTCTCGTCGACGGCCTTCTTGATGTCAAACGTCACCGTCCCCGATTTGGGGTTGGGCATCAGCCCCTTGGCGCCGAGTATCCGGCCCAGCTTGCCGACGCTCCTCATCACGTCCGGCGTCGCGATGGCGACGTCGAAATCGATCCAGCCGCCGGCGATCTTCTCGACCAGTTCCTCGCCACCGGCATAATCGGCCCCGGCCTCTTCCGCCTCCTTGATCTTCTCCCCCGAGGCGATGACGCAGATCTTTTTCGACTTCCCTGTGCCGTGCGGGAGGATGATCGTTCCCCGGACCATCTGATCGGAATGTTTGGGGTTGACTCCCAGACGCATCGCGATGTCCACGGATTCATCGAACTTGGCGTAACCGGCCTTCTTAAGAAGGCTCACCGCCTCCTCGATGGTGTACTCGTGCTGGGTGACGAGCTCCTTGGACTTGGCGTATTTTTTCCCGTGTTTACTCACTGACGACCTCCAATCCCATGTTCCTGGCCGTGCCCTCGATGATCTTCTTGGCCGCTTCCAAGTCAGTGGCGTTGAGGTCGGGGAGTTTCGCCCGGGCGATGTCCTCGATCTGCCTCTTGGTCACCTTGCCGACCTTCTCCTTGTTCGGCGCTCCCGACCCCTTGGCGATGCCGGCCGCCTTCTTCAA
>DAIPLF010000034.1:0-10477 GCA_036769375.1 Candidatus Aminicenantota bacterium
TCCAAAGAGATTTCCAGGATCTTTTGATCCACGAAAGCCGGCCGCGGGTTCAGGGCAAAGCGCCATTCTTCGCCCAGTTCAGGGCACGCCTTTGTTCCGGCCGGGTCGAGGACAAGATAAGAGCCGCGGCTTTTCCCTCCGCGGCTCAGGTACTCATTGATGGCCTCCAGGTAGAGGGCGTGGGTCAGGCCCAGATCCAGGTTCCGGAAAGCCGCCGGCAGGTCCTTTGCCGACCTCACCCTGAGTCCCTTCCTCATCCTCGCATGAAGAGCCCATGCTTCTTCAACGGCCAGCCTGACCTTTTCAGGGTCCCGGATGGCTGCCCCACAGGCCGACATCCTCTCCTGGATTTCCCTGAGCGTCCTGCCGATGGTGCCTGAATCCCGGCATTTCGGGCTGATCATCTTCCTGGCTGAGTCCAGCGTTTCTTTGACCTGAGCGCGAGCCTGGGCAAAGAAGACGTCTTTGCTTGGCGGCGTCGTGTTGTATTTCCGGGCAATGAAGAAAGCGGCCCTCAGGCTGCCCACCTGGCCGGAGTTGAGGGCGGAGCCGCCTGGGCGGCGCACGCCGTGAGTTCCGTTCACCTCTCCCACCGGAAAGAGATGCCGGATGTTGGATTCCCACCAGATATTCCCCCGGAAGCCGCCGTTGTTGTGCTGGGCGCACAGGCCGATCTCCAGCGGCTCGCTGGAAAGGTCGATGCCGCGGGCCTTGAAGATCTCGATGGCCGGAGGGTTCATCTTGGCGAGGCGCTTGAGGGGGGTCGGCAGCAAGGCTCCTGACTTCTCGAGATGGCTCAAGGCCTCCGGGCAGAGAAGTTGGAAATCGAATTCTTTGAGTTTTCCTCCGCCGCCCGGGTTCTTCCGGAAGTCGAGGAAGACCTTCCTGCCCTTGAGCACGGTTTCCTGATAGACAAGGATATCGATCAGGGAAGAGCCGTGATCACGGACCCTGGCCGGGTCGAAAGGCCACTGGTACCCTTTCAGGAATATGGCCGAGGCCAGACGGCCCATGTCAGGGAAATAGTCGTTCAGGAATTCGTGCTCGTCCGTGCCATTGGCATCTGTCGAGATGTATCGAGGGATGACCTGTTGGTAGGTCCCGGAGAGGTTCCAGCGGAATTTGAGGGAGGCCAGCCCGTACTGCGACTCCGTCAGGTTCTGCGCTATGGCGCCGGCCGCAAAGGCCAGCCCGTGCGACCCGAGCTGGCTTTCGGGATAGACCGAGGCCTTGTAGATCCCGGCCGGCCCGCCCGTGCCGAGCACGATGTTCACGGCATTGAACAGGACCAGCCCGTTGCCGTCACCCCCGATATTCTGATTAGCGATGGCCACGGCGCCGAGGACTTTCCTGGCGTCTTTCCGGCCGCCGGTGAGAAGAGTGATGACCATGTGCTGGTCGAGGACGGGAATTCCCCGCTTCCGGACCTCCCCTCCGAGCGCCTCGACCATCAGCCTCGAGGTCAGCGGGCCGGCCGATGTCGCTCGTTGCCTGGGGTCGTTGTCTGTTTTGTAGCCCACATAGGCGCCGTAACGGTCATGGGGGAAGGGCACCCCCAGTTCGACAAGATGGAAGAAAGCCCGCGCCGAATTCTGGGCCTCGACGTAGGCGACGTCGCCGTGCATCGACCCGCCGGCGAACAAGTCCACGGCCATGCGCAGCGCCGAGTCGGGGAGCTCTCCGGCCAGCGAGAGCTTGTAGTAGGTCTGTTTGTCCGAACCTGCGTTCCTGGACGTTCCACCCTCCCAGTCCTCAGTGGCGATCGCGATGTCCTCGACTCCCTGTTCGTGCAGGCAGACGGCGGCATTGAGGGCCGCCGCCCCGCTTCCAATGATCAGGGTGTTAACCGAGATAACGGGGAGGCGCGTCCTTCCGACCTTGATCAGGCTTTGTTCCATCTCAGTCCTTCCGTCTTTTCTTTTTGCCGGCTGCCCTGGAGGTCTTTCTTTCGGTCCTCAGGGCCTGTTTGGCCCTCTTCCGGGCATTCCGGTATTCGACCTGATAGGCTTCGGCGTCGTGGACCGGACATCCCACAGGGCCTCCAGCCCTCAGCATCTGGGAGCACTTGGAGCAGCTGACGCAGACCTTGCTCGGCTCGAGGAACCCGTCGGCCGACAGGGCGTTCACCCAGCCTGGATAGGCGAGGGCCGCCCTTCCGAGACCGATGAGTGAAGCGTTCTCCCTTTCCACCATTGCGGCCGCGACATGAGGGAAGTGCTGGCGAAGCCAGGAATACCCGGCGCTGACGACCGGAAGCGTGGGGAAGGCCTTCTGTATCTCCGAGGTCAGCTTAAGCCAGCGCGCCACGCCGACCAAGGGGTGTTCAGCGGGGAGGTCTTGCCCGATGAGGGGTTTGTCGTAGGGGCGTCCGAAATGCGACCGGTAGGCCGGAATCCCGAGAGAAATGTTAAGGAGCGGAAAGTCGATATTCCTGAGTCTCCGGATCAGTTTCTTAGGCTCGCTGAGATCGGGAACTTCGGGATTCTCTCGGTTCACGCCGAAACCATAGGGAAAAGGGAGCGCATCGTAGACACTCAAGCGGCTTGTCACGAACAGGCCCCGCACCCGAAGCTTGATTTTTTCCGCCGTTTCCTCAAGGAAGCGGGTGCGGTTCTCGAAGCTGCCTCCGTACCGGCTGTCGGTCCGGCCGAAGGCCGCCAGGAGCTCGGAGACGAGATAGCCATGGCAGGCTTTGACGTCCACCCCGTCAAAACCGGCTTCCTTGGCCAACCCGGCTGCAGCAACGTAATCGTCCTGAAGGGCGTCCAAACGCGAATCGGAGATGAGGGGATGATCGGTGGACAGCCCCAGCCTGGAGTCAAGGAGTGGGTTGTGTTGGGCGATATTCGGAGCGGGCCGGCCGTCCGGTTTAGAAAATCGGCCGGAATGGGTGAGCTGAAGCACCAGCAGGAGATTGTGATCGGGGCCGAATCTCCGGTGGGCGGCCAGGCGCGTCTCCTTCACTAGCCTTTTGAACCCGTCCTTTGTCTCCGGACTGATCCAGAGTTGCCGCGGGTTGGAGCGGCCGTCTGCCGTTACAGCTGTGGCCTCGAACCAGATCAGGCAGGCTCCCCCTTCGGCAAAACACCTGTACCGGCGCAGGGTGAGCGCGGAGGGGCAGCCGGCGGCATCGCCGTCGGCGCCCTCCATCGGCAGGACCATGAACCGGTTCGGCAAAACTCTCCTGGCGACGACGACATGGCTGAAAAGGACGGAGATATCATCGGAAAGCGGGATGTCCAGGCCGAGTTCGGCGATCTTCCGCTCCAGGGTCGCCCGGTCCTTGAAACGGAAGCGCTCGTGGGGCATCAAAATCCTCCTTGGCCGGCGATTCTCTTGATATACCGGAGGCCGTTTATCACTCTTTTTTCACAGACTTCCGGCCAGGCGCTCCTCTCGACGATGGCCCTATCACTCCCTTCGATATACCCCCTGGTTTCGAACGACAGGGCAACAAGTCGCGAAAGCTCGCCGGCACTGAGGTCGGGGAACTTGAGGAGGAAGGACGGGTTGAATATCGGGACCAAGAATTTCCCGCCATGGTCTTCCAAGGAGAGATGGATAGGACGTCCGGCGGTCCTCAGAAGCCGGATTATCTCCTTGAGGTCGATGAGCCCTCTTCCCGCTTCGATCGGGAATGTCACCAGCCCGTTCTCGGTGAGCAGGACTCCGCCGTCCTTGATATGGGTCATGACGACCCAGGGGAGGAGCCTTTTGGCCGCGGGGAGCGGGTCCTCGAGCATGGTCAGCAGGTTCATGGTGTCGAGGCAGATACCCAGATATTCGCCCGGTTGGACTCCACAGGCAGCGAAAAGCCTGAGCAGCTCAAAGGTGGTGAACTCGAAGTGCGTCTCTATGGCCAGGGTGACGCCCAGGTCGCCGAGCATCCGCTTCTGCGCCCGGAGGCTTTGAGCCATGGCCCGGAGCAATACCCCGGTCGGAGGAGAATCGTCCGTCCATCTCATCAGGCCGCCGGAACAGGATCGCACCGCGGCGAGGCCGAGGGTCCGGGCCTGCTCGGCCGCCCGGCGGTTGATCTTAAAGATGTCGACCGGCCGGGCCGTCCGGAGGTCGAAGGGAATATGCTGTCCGCCGCCCCACTCAAGATAGAGGCGCTTTTCTTTGGCGTACTGAGAAAGGTCCTTTAAAAAGGGTTCATCCAGTCTGCGCCCCGGAGGCACGTTGACCTCGGAAAACTGCACGCCGTCGCCGCCGTTTTCCTTCACCCAATCCATGAGCTTGAAGGCGTCAAGGTTCAAAGGCCCAAGAGAATAGCTGTCCACCCCGACCTTCAGCGGCCTGATCTTCGCGTCAGTCTTCTTGGGCATCGTCTTTATTTCTTCAGCTCGATTTTCTTCTCTTGAAGATCCCCAGCACCAAGTTCAGCTCTTTGATCCTCAACGCTCCGGCCAGGGCGACATAGCTTCCGGCGGCAAGGGAAAAGAGGATGAGGAGATAGAGCGCTTTGGGCAGGAGCGCCGCCGTTTCCAGGTTCAGCGGATATGCTTTCTGGGCCGCCCAAAGGATGGCCCCCATCGCTGCCGACCCGCCCAGGATCTTCAGAAAATTCTTGGCCAGCCCGGAGATATCCAGGGGGCCGACGCGCCGGCGGAGAAGACTCATCAGGACGAACATGTTGACCATGGCCGAGAGCGAGGTCGCCAGCGCCAGGCCGCGAAAGCTCAGCGGCCGCATGAAGGCCAGGTTAAGAGCGATATTGACGGCCACAGCCAGAACACTGACTTTCACCGGCGTCTTGGTATCGCCCAGAGAATAAAAAACCGGGGCGATCACCCGGACTGAGGCATAGGCGAATAGTCCGAGAGCATAAAAGACGAGGGCCTGGGACGTAGAGACGGCGTCTTGATAGGTAAAGAGGCCGTGCTGATAGAGCGTGGAGACGATCGGCTTGGAAGCCACGGTCAGGAACAGGATCGAGGGCAAAGTCAAAAAGAAAACCAAGCGCAGCGAGGACGCGCAGGTGGAAAGGACATTGGGGATGTCCTTGCGGGCGGCGTAGGTGGCCACCAGAGGCAGGGTGACGGTGGCCACCGCGACCCCGAAAACTCCCAGCGGGAAGTGCATGAGCCGGAAGCTGTAATTCAAATAGGATGGGCTTCCTTGGGGAAGGAACGAAGCGATCACCGTGTTGACAAAGATGTTGATCTGGGTCGAGGCAAGGCCAAGGATTGCCGGCGTCATCAGGAGGATGATGCGCCTCACCCCGGGGTCGCTGAAGGAGACGATCGGCCGGTAGCGGTACCCCTCTTTGCGCAGGGAGGGCAGCTGGAAGGCCCATTGGCCCAGCCCGCCGAGGAGGACCCCCAAGGCCATGCCGATTATCGGCGGGTTGAAGAGCGGGCAGATGAGAAAACCCGAAAGGATCATGCCCGCGTTCAGGAAGACCGGGGCGAAGGCCGGGACTCCAAAATGCTTGAGCGAGTTCAGCATCCCCATGGCCACGGCGGCGAGGGAAACAAGGAGAAGGAAGGGGAACATGATCCGCGCCAGGAGAACGGTTAGCTCGGACTTCCCGGGGATGGATTTGAACCCCGGGGCGATAAGGTCGACGATCCATGGGGTGGCCAGGATGCCGATGACGACGATGACGAAGAGGACGACAAGCAGCGCGTTGACCACCAGGTTCCCCAGCCGGAAGGCTTCTTTCTTGTCCTTGTTGATGAGGTAATCGGTGAAAACGGGCACGAAGGCGGCCGACAGGGCCCCTTCGGCAAAGAGGTCGCGGAGCAAGTTGGGGATGCGGAAGGCGGCGACGAAGGCATCGGTGGCGAACCCGGCGCCGAAGAGGAAGGCAAAGATCTGCTCGCGGACGAGACCGAAGAGGCGGGAGACAAAGGTGGCGCCGCTGACCAAAGTCGTGGATTTGGCGAGATGCTCTTTCTGGTCCGTCATCAAGATATCGGCCCGGCAGAAGAAATTTCGAAAAAATTTATAGCACAGGCCTCAAGCCAAGTCAAAAAAGGCGGACGGAATAGTCAATGAGGTGAGCGGAGGAAAAAGCTCTTCTATTTGTTCGCTTCGCCTTGCTCTTTCTTTATCCGGTCGATCTTGGCCTGGATCCCCTTCTTGGCATAGTCTTCGGCCAACTCCAAGGCTTTCTCGGCGGCCTTGAGAGCTTCCGGATAGTTCTTGAGCTTCAGCTGGACATCGCTCAGAGTGGACCAGGTGAAATAGACCCCGGGCTTCAACTCGACCGATTTGCGGGCTGCCTCGAGCGCGCTGTCCAAGTTCTTTCCCTGCATGGCCCAGAAGCGGGCGTAGCCGTAGAGGCTGTTGGCGTCGCCGGACTTGGACTTGATGTACTCCGGTCCGAAGATCGCCACCGCCTTGTCTTCTTTTCCGGTTTTGACATAGGCCGCGGCGACCTGCTGGAGGATGAAGGAGTTCTCCGGCTGGAGTTTCAAGGCGGTCTCAGCCATGGCCACGGCGCTCTCCTGGTTAGCGTTATTGGCCAGCCAGAAGTTGGCGTAGCTCACCAGGTCAAACGCAAAGCGGCTGACCTTGCCATCCATGAAGTCCTTGCCGTAAACCTCATCAGCCTTTGCCTTGTCCCCCTTGAGAATATAGAAATCGGCGATGTCCGCGTTGACGTCGGGGATCGGATTGCCCCTGGTCAGCTCTTCGAGTTTGACGACGAGTTCAGCTCCCTTGTCGAGCGGTTCCTTGTCCTTGACGATCCGGGCCAGCCAGGCATCGATGACGCGGGCGTCATTCGGGAACCTGGCGGCGTATTCCGGGAAGAACTTGGCAGCTTCTTCCTTGGAAGCCTGGTAGCCGTAGTAGCGGGCCATCTGGTCATACATGTCTTTGGCCATTCTGCTTTCCGGGTACTTCTTGAGGAAAGCTTCGGACGGCTTCAGGTCCGGCTTGTCACTGTAGAGGCCGAACGTGGCCATGGCGAATTCCGCGTACTGGGTGTAGGGAACCGTCACTTTGCTGTATTCGGTCGTGTAAGACCCGGTTCTTCCTTCCGGGTCCAGGGCGATGACCTCTTGATATTTCGCGACGGCTTTCACTTGGTCAAAGCGGTCTTCATATTTCCGCGCCAGCTTGAAGACATTGTCGATGTTCTTGGGTTCCTTGGCATAGGCTGCCGAGATCGACTTAAAGGTGTCTTCACCCCTGAGGGACTTCTCCAGTTGGGCTTGAAATTTTTCCGGCGGTGGATCATAGCCCAAAAACCAATCGTACTCCGAGCCGTCGGAGTCGATGATCATCGTGGTCGGCGTCCCCCGGATGCCGAACTTGTCGAAGATCGCATTCCCTTCCTTCTCATCTCTATCGGCCCGGAAGAGAACGAAATTCTTGTTCAGGAAATCATGGAACTTGGGATTCTGGTAAAACTGCTGACCCAGCAGTCTACAGCCCGGTCAACCACCCGAGTAGAAATCAAGCAGGACCAGCTTGTTCTCGGTCTTGGCCTTGGCTACGGCCTGGTCGAGCGATCCCTTGAACCAGTTCTGCGCCGCAGCGAAAGAGGCGACAAGGAATACGATCGCGAGAAAAGCGAGTGCTTTCTTCATGGTGACCTCACTATTATCGAATATAGAGATGATTGCGCGAGATGTCAACCCAAGGACGGCTCTATGACGAAAAGTGGGGTGGAAAAAGTGGAGGGTGCCCGTGGATTTCCCCTCTTTGGCAAAGAGGGGTCAGGGGAGATTTTAAATCCCCCTCCATCCCCCTTTTCCAAAGGGGGCTGCAGAGACGCATAATTGCTTCCCTCCCCTGGTTACCACACTAAACATAGAGCCCCCAAGGACTATTTTCTCAGAGGCTTGCCGCACTCGCCGGAGGTCCCCTTGAGGATCTCGAGGCCGTGCGGAAGGGCCGCCATGATCGCTTCGAGGCTTTCCCGGACGGCCTTCTCGCTTCCGGGAAGGTTGATGATCAGTGTTGACTTGCGGATACCGGCGATCGCCCGGCTGAGCATCGCCGTCGGCGTCTTCTTCATCCCCGCCAGCCGGATGGCTTCGCTGATCCCGGGCGTTTCACGCTCGATCACAGCCTTGGTCGCTTCGGGGGTCCAGTCCCGCGGGCTGAAGCCCGTGCCGCCCGTCGTCAGTATGAGGTCGAGGCCTTCCTCGGTCCAGTCCACGAGCACCTCCCGGATGAGAGCGGGCTCGTCGGGAACGACCCGCTTCCGGACGATCTCTCCTCCGGCTGCCTCCATGATCTCCTGGATGGCCGGACCGCTCCTGTCCTCGCGCTCGCCCTTCGCCCCCTTGTCGCTGACTGTAAGGATCCCGACCTTCATGGTCAACCTCCGACCTTGAACATCTCGCTGGAGAGGAGGGCGAGGCTGCCGCGCTCCCATTTTTCCTTCTCTCCCAGCGCCTCCTCCAGGAGTCCGGCGATGGCCTCGTCCGAAGCCCTGCCTTCTCGCAGGGCCTTTTTTATGTGGATCCCCTCCCTGTCGAACAGGCAGAGCTTCAGCCGGCCGTCGGCGCTGAGCCTTAGTCTCTCGCACCCCCGACAGAAGGGGTCCGAAATGGGAGTGATGATGCCGATACGAGTCCCGGATGTTGTCCGGTAGACCTTGGCCACCCCGTTCTCGTCCGGGCGGCACTCGAGAGGGCCAAAAGCCTCGGCGATCCGTTCCTGGATCTCGCCGCCCTTGACGAAGAGGGCCGGCCGCCAGCTCCCGAGCTCCTTGCACTCGGGGCTGAGGCCGCTCGTGGGCATGAGTTCGATAAACCGGACCTCGACCTTCTCCTTTCCTGCGAACCGGACAAAGTCCTCGATCTCGTCGTCGTTTATTCCGCGGATGACGACCATGTTGATCTTAATGGGGTGAAGGCCGGCTCGCCTGGCCGCCTCTAAGCCTCCGAGGATTTGGGCGAACCCGGTCCTCCTGGTGATCGATTCGAACCTGTCGGGCCGAAGCGTATCGAGGCTTATGGTCACCCTCTTCAATCCGGCCGCCCTGAGACTTGCCGCCATTTCATCGAGGTGGAGCCCGTTGGTCGTCAGCGCCAGGTCGTCGGGTCCGAGACGGGCGAGCTTTTCGACAAGTTTCTCAATGCCCCGGCGGACGAGCGGCTCGCCTCCGGTGATCCGGAAACGCCGGATGCCGACTTTCGCAGCTGCCGCAGCCACACGTTCGATCTCTTCGTAGGTTAAAAGCTCCGCCGGAGATACGAGAGTGACTCCCGACTCCGGCATGCAGTAGATACACCGGAGGTCGCACCGGTCCGTGACCGAGATGCGGAGGACCTTATTGTTTCTCAATCGCGTCTCCAACCCTGACCATCCCGCCTTCCAGGACCTCGCAGAAAACGCCGAGCTCGGGCATGATGCAATCGCCCGTGAGCTTAAAGACCGCGCACTTGGTGTGGCATTCCTTACCGATCTGGCTGATCCTCAGCCGGATCCGGCCTCCGCCGATCACGAGCTCGTCGCCGACCTTGATGTCCCTGAGGTCAAGCCCGCGGGTCGTCAGGTTTTCCGCGAAGGCACCGGGACCGATGGCGATCTTTCCTTTGTCGCCGATCCGGTCCGCCTGTTCCTCGATACTCTCCAGCATGAGGAGCGACACCTGCCTGTGGCCGAACGCGCGGTGGGCGTCGTCGATTAGGCCCTCGCCGGTGACGAGCTCTGCTCCCAGGACCGGAGTCTTGACCTGGCCTTTTTTGCGGCTGATGTTGATGGAGACGATCCTGCCGACCTTTCCTGCCGCCGTCCTGGTCATCCCTTTCTCCGGAAGACCCCGCTCTTTCCGCCGCTCTTGAAGTCGAGACGGAGCCCGGTGATTTGGGCGCTCCTCTCTACCGCCTTGACCATGTCATAGATGGTCAGGGCGGCGACGGCGGCGCCGGTCAGGGCCTCCATCTCCGCTCCGGTCCTCGCTTCCGCTTTCACCCGGCAGACGAGCTTTATCCCGGTCTTCATGACCTCCGTCTCCACCTCGACCCTGTCGATGGGTATTGGGTGTGTCAGGGGGATGAGCTCGAAGGTCCGCTTGGCCGCCTGGATGCCGGCCAGCCTGGCCACGTTCAGGACTTCACCCTTGGCGATCTTATTGGCGCGGACGAGACGGAGTGTCTCCGGTTTGAGCCGGATCAGACACGAGGCCGCGGCTTCTCTTCGGGTGACAGGCTTGGGTCCGATATCCACCATCCGGGCTTTGCCCTGGGGATCGATATGGGTGAGTCGGGCCATTGTCAATCCAAAAAGAGGATCTCGACCTCCCGGCCTTTTTCAATCCTGGAGGTGTCGGCGGGCACCACGATGAGGACCCGGCTCTTGACCATGGACCTTAGTACGCCGCTCCTCTGATCGGGAAAAGGATGGACCCGGAGAACGGGCCCTTCTCCGGCGAGAACACCTCGCAGGAACTGGGTCCGGCCGGGCCGGACGGCGATCGCTTGTTCGAGCACGGCTTTGGCGGAGCGCAGGCCTGGCCGCTTCCGGCCGAGCATCCGGTCGATGGCGGGCCTGGTGAAGAGGTGGAACA
>DAIPLF010000346.1:0-1210 GCA_036769375.1 Candidatus Aminicenantota bacterium
TCCTTGATCTTCTTGGCAGTCTGGATGATAGGCATCGGGCAGAGGAGGCCGAAGCAGTCCAGAGTCGCGTCTGACTTCATGCTCTCCTCAGGTCATAGACAGGCCGATCAGGGAAGGACGCTCAGCTGGGGCCGACGAACCCGTGTTTATACCGTCTCGAGATCGGCCCCACACTGGGTGCATTTCTCTTCGCCCTTCTTGGTCAGTCCATGGCAGTGCGGACACTCCTCCAGTTCGATATGGCAGGAGGTGCAGGCTCCCTCCAAACCCTCGACGGGACCGTCGCAATAGGGGCAAGAGCATTCCTCGGCTTTAGGAGGGGCCGACGTCTTTTCGGCGGCCTGTTTCTTCCGGTAATCCTCGATCGCGGCGTGCAACGCATCGGCGCCCAAGTTTGAACAATGCAGCTTATTCTTGGGCAGGCCGCCGAGCTGTTCAGCCACGATCTCGTTGGTGATCTGCATGGCCTCTTCCAGGGTCCTTCCCATGGCGATCTCGCTGACGATGCTGGAGACGGCGATGGCGGCTCCACAGCCAAAAGTCTGGAACTTGATGTCGGCCAGCCTGTTGTCCTTGACCTTGACATAGAAAGTCATCATATCTCCGCAGACCGGGTTCCCGACCTGTCCGACGCCATCGGCATCCTTGATCACCCCGACGTTCCTTGGGTTCTGGAAATGGTCCATGACTTTATCGGTGTAGATCATTTCTGGCTCTCCTCCAGGAATTTCGTGTAAAGAGGGGACATCTTCCGCAGCCGGTCGATGATGGGCGGAAGGACGTCCAGGAGATAATCGATGTCTTCGGCTCCCGTACTCTCCAGCAGGCCGAAGACAAGCGAGCCTTGGGCCAACGCATGGTCGATGCCCATGGCCAAGAGAACGTGCGAGGCCTTGAGCGCCCGCGACGTGCAAGCCGAGCCGCTGGAGACGGAAATCCCTTTCATGTCCAGGCTGAGGAGCATTCCCTCACCCTCGATGAACTCGACGCAGAAGCTGGCCTGGTGGGGCAAGCGCTGGTCGCGGTGTCCCGTGAGATAGACCCGCTCCACTTTCTGGGGAAAACGGTCGATCAACCGGTCGCGGAGGGCCTTCATCTTGTTCTGCCGTTCGGCCAGGCTCGCTCGGGCGAGCTCGGCGGCTTTGCCCATCCCTACGATCCCGGGGACGTTTTCAGTGCCCGCGCGGCGCCCGCCTTCCTGGATCCCGCC
>DAIPLF010000346.1:1310-2860 GCA_036769375.1 Candidatus Aminicenantota bacterium
GGAACCAGGGTCGTGGAAAACCCGGATTTCTCCAGGCTTTTGGCTGAATGGAGGACAGATTGGTGTTCGATGGCGGAAAGGACGATGTGGTTGCCCTTGTCCCGGCGAGCCGCGGCTATCCCTTTAAGAGCGAAATTGTTGGCTTCCGAGCCGCTCGCCGTGAAGAAAACTTCAGAGTCTCCGGCTCCTATCAGCAGGGCCACACGCGAGCGCGCCTCCTCGATGGCCTGGAGGGCCTCCTGCCCGGCCGAATGCAGGCTCTGGGGATTGCCGAACTTTTCTCGCAGGAAAGGGAGCATGGCCTCGAGGACCTGGGGGTCCAGAGGCGTGGCCGCGATATGATCGAGATAAACCTGGCGCATGGCCCTGTCCGGAAATCAGACCGTCGGCTCAGACGGCGATGACTTCTTTGACCTCAGGGACTTCCTTTTTCAGGTGCCGCTCGATCCCCATTTTCAGGGTCATCTGGGACATCGGACAGCCGCCACAGGCCCCCGTGAGCCTGACTTTGACCACTCCGTCCGTAACATCCACAAGCTCAACATTTCCGCCGTCGGCCATCAGGGCGGGCCGGACTTTGTTCAAGGCGGCTTCGACTTTCTCTCTCATGGCAAAAGACTCCTTTCCGCCAATTGTACCACGAACCCTATCTCAACGGAACGTATCTATGATCTTATCCAGGCGAGCGATGTCGACCTTGAGGTCGAGCGCGGCGACCGACTTATCCCGGTCGGGCAGAACGAGTCCCTCAAAAGAGGGCTTATCCTCCTCGTAGATCAAGCCGACGGCGATTTTCTCCGGGTCGTTCAAGGCCTCCCACGCTTTTGCCTTGTCCTTCGGGCTGTATCCGGGGATTTCCTCGACATGGACGATGTGCTGCCTGTACCAGTTGTAGGAATTCACCTTGTTGTGCGTGACGCAGGGGCTGAGGATATCGATCAGGGCGAAGCCGTCGTGCCTCATCCCCCTCTCAATGAGCGAGGCCAGGAGGGCGACCTCTCCGGAAAATCCCCGAGCGATGTAGGTTCCTCCCGCAGCCAGGGCGAGCGACGGCCCATCGATCGGGAAATCCTTGGACCCCAAAGGGGTCGAAAGCGTCACCGTCCCGAACTCCGTGGTCGGCGACACCTGCCCCTGGGTCAGAGCATAGACGCGGTTGTCGGAGACGATGTAGGTCAGGCCGACATTCTTGCGAAGAGCGTGCACGAAGTGACCCAGACCTATCGAGTAGGCATCTCCATCACCGCTCACGGCCACGACCTGGAGGCGGGGATTGGCCAGCTTGATCCCCGTAGCCACCGGCAGGGCGCGGCCGTGGAGTCCATGGAAGCCGTAAGCGTTGAAGTAGTTATTGAGCCGGCCGTGACAGCCGATCCCGGTGATGATGACCATGTCTTCAGGCTCGATCTCGAGAGCCGCTGCCGCCCTCTTGAGCGCGTCGAATATGCCGAACAGGCCGCACCCTTTGCACCAGGTGGGGTTCTGCAGGTGGTAGGATTCCTTGGTTTTCATCGGCGCGACCTCAGAACGGGCTCGACGATTTCCCGGGG
>DAIPLF010000347.1:0-2850 GCA_036769375.1 Candidatus Aminicenantota bacterium
AAGGAGATCGCCCCGAAGATCGGCGCCTTCGAGGACAAACACCTGTTCCCCAAGGAGATCATCAGCCAGCTGGCTGAGATCGGGGTCCTAGGCATGACCGTCCCCTCCGAGTTCGGGGGCAGCCGGACCGATTATCTCTCCTTTATCCTGGCCCTGGAAGAACTGGCCAGGGTTTCGGCAACTGTGTGCGTGATTGTCAGCGTCCACGACTCGCTCTTCTGCGGTTCCATCCTGAAATTCGGCTCGGATCTCCAAAAGCGCAAGTATCTTCCGCCGGCCGCCCGAGGCGAGATCCTGGGCGCCTTTTCCCTGACGGAGCCGGGAGCGGGTTCGGACGCTACCAACTTGAAGACCAAAGCTGTGAGGTCGGGCGACGAGTACATTCTGAACGGCACCAAGGCCTGGGTGACCAGCGGGGGCGAAGCAGATGCCCTGATCGTCATAGCCCAGACGGGGGCCGAGACCGGCGCGCCCAAGCTCAGCGCCTTCATCGTAGAGAAGGGGTTTCCCGGGTTTCGGGTGACCAAAATCGAGGAGAAGATGGGACTGCATTCTTCCCCCACAGCCATGGTCAGTCTGGAGGACTGCCGCGTGCCTGTCCAAAACCGGCTTGGGGAGGAGGGCCGGGGCGCAGCCATTGCCCTGGCCGGGCTGGATGGCAGCCGAATCGGTATCGCCGCCCAGGCGATTGGCCTCTCCCAACAGGCCCTCGAGCTGGCAGTCGGCTATGCAAAACAGCGGGAGGCCTTTGGCAAGAAGATCGCCGAGTTCCAGGCGCTCCAGTTCATGATGGCGGACATCGCCACTCTCCTCGAGGCCGGCCGCCTCTTGACTTACCGGGCGGCCGACCTGCTCGAACGGGGACAGGCAATCGTCAAGGAAGCGGCCATGGCCAAGCTCTTTACGTCCGAGGCGGCCAACAGGATCGCTTATCTGGCCCTTCAGATCCACGGCGGCTACGGCTATTCAAAGGAATATCCGATCGAGAGGGTTTACCGGGACGCCCGCGTCCTTTCGATTTACGAGGGCACCTCGGAAATCCAGCGGCTCGTCATCGCCCGGAAGCTGCTGAAAGAGTCCTGAAATCCCAGGCTGAGAGGAATTCCGGGCATATTTGAGGTGAAATCATGCTTAAGACGATGAGAAAGAACGTCAAGGCTCTGGCGCCGACGCTGTGGATCGTCATCGCCACCTTCATCATCTCGATCTTCGCCATCTGGGGGGGCGGCGGCAGCCTAGGCGAAAGAGGCCGGGAAGATACTGTCGCCTCCATGGGCAAGGACCGGATCACGACGGATTCGTTCTATCTGGCGCTGCGCAATCGCCTGGAGGCGCTGCAGAAAGAATTCAGCGGCCTGAACAAGAATTTCATCCAACAGCTCAACATTCCCCAGCAGGTCCTGGAACAAATGATCCAGCAAAACCTCCTCGCCCAGAAGGCCAGGGAGATGGGGATCACAGCCTCCAGCCAGGAGGTCAGGGACCGTGTCGTTTCGCTTTTCCAGAGGGACGGGAAGTTCATCGGGTTCGACGAATACCGCCAGATCCTGGAGTACAACCGGATGTCCCTGTCGCAGTTTGAAAACGGACTCAAAGAAGAGATCGTCCTCAACAAAATGATCCAGCTCCTGACGGCGGGGATCACCGCAACTCCAGAGGAGCTTTGGGAGAATTACCAGAAGCAGAACGAAAGCGCCAAGATCGAGTACCTTCTCCTCGAGGAGAGCAAGGTTCCCTATGACGAGGCCTTGGGGACGGACGAGATCCGCGCCTATTTCGAGAGAAATAAAGCGAAATACAATCTTCCCGAAAGGCGGCAGGGATCCTATGTCTTCCTGAAGACCGACGACCTTAAAGGGGAAATCCAGGTGGGCGAAGGCGACATCGAGAAGTACTACAAGGACAACCTCGACCAGTTCAAGGAGCCCGAAAAAACCAGGGTCAGCCGGATCTTCCTCTCGGCCGCGGACAAGGACAAGGAGGCGCTCCGAAAGGAAGCCCAGGCGATCCTGGACCGTCTGACCGGGGGGAGCGATTTCGCTCAAGTTGCCCAAGTATCCTCCCAGGACGAGAAGGCTAAAGAGGGCGGTGACTGGGGTTTCGATGACTGGCGCCGACTCTCCGCCAAAGAAATAGAAGAGATAGAGAAGCTCTCCGCCGGCCAAATGTCGGGCGTGGTCGAAACGCCTGATGGTCTGTCCATCCTCAAGATCACCGAAAAGGAGCCCGATAAAACGCAGACTCTCGAGGAAGTCAAGGAGCGTATCCGGAGCACCCTGGAAGACCAGAAGGCCAGGGAACTGGCTGAGCAAAGGATCGGCCAGATCGAAAAGTCCGCCCGCCGGGATAAGAGCCTGACCGTGGCTGCTCAGAAGATGGGGCTAAAGGTCGAGAACACAGGCCTCGTCAAACGGGCCCAGGCCTTGGGGGATTTCGACCCGGCCGGGTCGATCAGCCAGGCGCTCTTCGAGCTTAAGGAGAAGCAGGTTTCCGCTCCGATCTACGCGTTCTCCGGGACCGGGATCGCCGAACTGGAGAAGATCGAAGCCCCGAGGCCGGCCACCTTTGAGGAGGTGAGCCAGGACGTCGAGAAGGACCTCCGGACCGGCAAACAGAAAGAAATCACTCTGCGGAAGGTCCAGGAAGCCCGCACCGAGGTCGAGGGCAAAAACTGGGAAGAGGTCGCCGCAAAATTGGGGCTCGAGTATAAGTCGGTCGCCGAACATAAAAAGGAACAATACTTGGGGGTTATCGGAGAGAGCCCGGAGATCGACCGACTGGCCTTTTCCCTCCCCCTGAGTCAGACAAGCGACCCCGTGGAGTTCGCCACCGGGTATGCGCTGATCCGGG
>DAIPLF010000348.1:0-2849 GCA_036769375.1 Candidatus Aminicenantota bacterium
GACTACCTGACGTTCGTGCCGGATGGGGAACCCACTCTCGACGTGAATCTGGGCAGGGAAATCATGCTCTTGAGGGAGTTGAAAGTCCCCGTCGGTGTGATCACGAATAGCTCGCTTCTCTGGCGCGATGACGTCAAAGAGGAGCTTGGCCAAGCCGATTGGGTTTCGCTGAAGATCGATGCTGTTCAGGAAGTCGCCTGGCGACGGATCAATCGGCCTCACAAAAATATCCGGCTGCCCATGGTCCTTGACGGGATACGGACTTTTGCCAAGGCCTTTACCGGCAAGCTCGTCTCGGAAACGATGCTCGTCAGGGGCGTCAATGACGGCAAAAGCGGCCTGGAGGAGGTCGCCGGTTTTCTTCACAAGGTGCAACCCCATGTGGCCTATCTGAGCATTCCCACCCGTCCTCCGGCGGAGAGGGACGTGCGCAGCCCCGATGAAGAGGCCCTCAATCGGGCGTATCAGATCCTTGCTGACAAAGTGAGGCGGGTGGAATACTTGGTCGGCTATGAGGGTGATGATTTTGCCTTGACCGGCGAAATCGAAAAAGACCTCCTGAGCATAACCGCCGTTCACCCGATGAGAGAAGAGGCCGTCCGCACGCTCCTCTCTCGGGCTGGATCTTCATGGGAGGTTATAGATCGACTGGTGGCCCAGGGCGACCTCGCGAGAACCATGTACGATGGGCAAATCTTCTATCTGAGAAGATCCATCAAAGACAGGCGGACGGCGCCCTAGGGAGCGGGGGATATGAAGGAGTTGGTCGTCATCAGCGGCAAGGGAGGGACGGGCAAGACCAGTCTGGCCGCTTCGTTTGCGGTCTTGGCCGACCGTCCGGTCATCGCCGACTGCGACGTGGACGCTGCCGACCTGCATCTTGTCCTTTCGCCGCGGGTCAAGGAACGCCATGAGTTCCGCAGCGGGCATGAGGCCGTCATCCGGCAGGATGACTGCACCGGGTGCGGAGCGTGCCTGGCGCATTGCCGGTTCGGGGCGGTGCTGGCGCCTGCTGTTCAGGACGAACGGAGGATGGAAGGCCGGACGCGGATGAACTGCTCGGACTGCGACTACTGTGAACGATCATGCAACTTGCGAACCCATGCCATCATCGGGGAAATGAGGCAGGCTTTGGGCGAAACGCAGCCGGCCGCCTATGCCATCGATCCGATCGCCTGCGAGGGTTGCGGCGTATGCGTCCGGTTCTGCCCGGAGAGAGCCATCGATTTTCCGGAGCGTCTCTCGGGCGAATGGATGGTGTCGGAGACCCGCTGCGGTCCGATGGTCCATGCCCGGCTGGGCGTCGCGGCCGAGAACTCCGGCAAGCTGGTCTCTTTGGTCCGGCGGGAAGCCCGTTTCATCGCCGAGTCGGAGAACCATGCCTTGATCATCGTGGACGGCCCGCCGGGGATCGGCTGTCCGGTCATCGCCTCGGTGACCGGTGCGACGCTCGTGCTCGCCGTCACCGAGCCCACGTTGTCAGGGGAGCATGACCTCGAACGGGTCCTCTCTCTGACGAGGCATTTCGACATTCCGGCGGCCGTCTGCGTGAACAAGTGGGACCTCAACGTCGAGATGACCGGGCGGATCGAGAACAAAGCGCGCAAGGCTGGGGCGCGTATCGTCGGCCGCATCCGGTACGACCCCGCCGTGACCCAGGCCCAGATGCGGGGGCGGGCCGTGGTGGAGACCGAGGCCGCCTGTGTCGCGGATATTCAACACGTCTGGAACGAGCTTGGCTTGTAGGAGGCCATAACCGACATGGAATGCATGGATCTGGGAAGCTTTTCCGCTGCGGCACGGGACCACGCCGTGAATCCCCGCCATCACGGGACGCTTGAGGTCTTCGATGGCCACGCGCGCATCACCGGACCCTGCGGGGACACCATGGAGTTCTGGCTGACTGTACGGAACGACAAGGTGGACAAGGTCTCATTCATCACCGACGGATGCGGGCCGTCCCTGGCCAGCGGAAGCATGGCCGCCTGCCTGGCCGAGGGAAAGCGAGTCGAAGACGCAGCCAGCCTGCGGCAGCAAGACGTCCTCGAGGCGCTCGGCGGCCTGCCCCAAGAATCCGAACATTGCGCTCTCCTGGCAGCCAACACCCTGAAAGCGGCGTGCCGGGATTGCCTGGATCATCCGACAGGGTCTGGGCCGGAATCCCGCGGCGGAAAAGGAACCTGCGCGACCTGCGCCGACACGAATTGCCCGGCATCTCAGCGCAACAAGGGCGAGAGCGAAGAAGAATTCGAGGAGCGTCGGGAGCTCCAATCGCGACTCTGTCGTATCAAGCATAAGATCGTCGTCCTGTCGGGCAAAGGCGGCGTCGGCAAGAGCACGGTGGCCGTGAACCTTGCGACGGCGTTGATGCTGTCGGGGAGGCGCGTGGGGCTCCTGGACGTTGATATTCACGGCCCGAGCATCCCGACTTTGCTGGGCCTCGAGCGGGAGAAGATCCAGGGAAGTGAGGACGGGCTCCTCCCCGTCGATATCGGCGGGCTGAAAGTCATGTCCCTGGGTTTTCTGCTTCAGAATCAGGACGACGCGGTGATCTGGCGGGGACCCATGAAAATGTCCGTCATCAAACAATTCCTCAAGGATGTGGCTTGGGGCGACCTGGACTACCTGATCATCGATTCCCCGCCGGGGACCGGGGACGAGCCGCTGTCGGTCTGCCAGCTGATCGGCCAGCTGGACGGCGCGGTGATCGTCACGACCCCTCAGAAGGTGGCGGCGGTCGACGTGCGCAAGTCCGTCACATTCTGCCGGCGGCTCGGCGTGCCGGTCCTGGGGGTGGTGGAGAACATGAGCGGCTTCGTCTGCCCCAAGTGCGGCGAAGTCACCCAGAT
>DAIPLF010000349.1:0-2849 GCA_036769375.1 Candidatus Aminicenantota bacterium
CGATCGAAGGCTCTGAATTTCTCGTCGATGTCGATACCCTGATCCTGGCCCTCAGTGAGAGGGCCTATACTCCCTATCTCAAGGAGAGCGACGGCCTGAGCCTGTCGCCGAAGTGGGGGACGATCGTCGTCGACCCCGCGACCATGGCCACGACCAGGCCGGGTGTCTTCGCCGGCGGAGACGTGGTCACGGGTCCGAGCAGTGTTGTGGACGCCATCGCCGCGGGGAAAGCGGCCGCCGAGGCCATCGACTGCTACCTCGAGGGCCGTCCCCTGGTCCGGGCCCGCAAGCTCACCCGGCCCTCACTTTATGTGCAACCCGTTGAGCTCAAAGAGGACGAACTCCAGCAGGCGAAAAGATCCAAAATGCCCCATCTTCCGCCAAGCAAGAGAAAGACAATGCACGAGGAGATCGAGCTCGGGTTCACCAGGGAGGTGGCGGTCCGGGAGGCCCGGCGCTGCCTCCGCTGCGAGCTGGAGACCGAGGACGGAAAAAAAGCCATAGGACGGGAAACATGATTGAACTCATTATGAACGGCCTGCCGGTCAAAGCGGAAGAGGGCTGGACGCTTCTGGAGACCGCAAAGTTCTACGGCCTCGAGATCCCGACCCTCTGTTACAATGAAGGACTGAGCCCCTTCGGGGGATGCCGGCTCTGTCTTATGGAAATCGGCCAGGAGCCAAGAACCAAGCTGGTTTCTTCCTGTACCTATCCGGCTGAGGAGGGACTCGTCGTCAGGACCGATACCAGGAGAGTCATCGAAGCCCGCCGGATGATGATCGAGCTGATGCTTTCGGTCGCACCTTACTCTAAACAGATTCAGGACCTGGCCTCTCAATTCGGAGTCAAACGCCTCCGCTTCGAAATCCGCAACGAGGAATGCATCCTCTGCGGACTCTGCGTCCGGATGTGCCATGAGCAGATGGACGGCAAAGCCATCGGCTTCCAGAAGCGCGGCTTCAAGCGGAAGATATCGACTCCCTTTGACAAGCGTTCCGAAGAATGCCGGCTCTGCGGCGGCTGCATGTACGTCTGTCCGGCCTGCCAACTGCGATGCCAGGGTCCCCAGGCCGAAACCGGGGTCTGCAACGCCTGCCTGACCATGGACCCGACCTGCCTCGACGTCTATGACGAGCTCCAATGTTGGATGTACGACGCGGGCCGGTGCGGGACCTGTGTCCGGGAGCTACCCGGCGCAGAGGAAGAAGTCAAGAAGCTGTAAAGCGATGAGCGAACTCGCTTTTGTCAATACAAGGAAACCGAGGAGGTTATGATCATGGCCTATACAAGACTCAACAGAAGCGCCGCCACATTGACCAAGAACAGGACCGAAGGCTCCATTAGCCCCTTCAGCGGGATGTGCGTCACCTGCGTCGACGGCTGCATCGGGATGTGCGAAATCGGCAAGTCGGCCTACCGGGGAGCCGAGGTCCTCTACCCTCAGCCCTTCGGTATCATCACGGCCGCCTCGGAAAAGGAATACCCGGTCGACCTTTCCCACTTCAGCATCATGGGAACGGCGGTTGGGGCATACGGGGTCGAAGCCGACAGCGATAAGGCGACCTTTGAGAAGGTGACCATCGAAACCCGGGTCGGCCGGGATAAAGGGATCAAGCTGCGGGTGCCCTTCATCCTCGGGGGGATGGGGTCCACGAACGTGGCCAAGCAGAATTGGGAAGGATTGGCCGGGGGCGCGGCTCTCTCCGGAACAATCCTGACGGTCGGCGAGAATGTCTGCGCCATGGATGAAGAATCGGTCATCAAGAACGGCAAGATCGTCCGTTCTCCGGATATGGAGAGCCGGATTGGACTCTATAGGAAATGGCAGGAAGACGGCTACGGGACCGTTGTCGTCCAGGCCAATGTCGAAGACACCCGCCTGGGTGTTCAGGAGTACGTCATAAACAAGCTGGGCGTCGAGGCCGTTGAATTGAAATGGGGACAGGGCGCCAAGGACATCGGCGGAGAGGTCAAGATCAAGGCCCTTGCCAAAGCCCAGGAGCTCAAAAAAAGAGGGTACATCGTTCTGCCCGATCCCGAAGACCCGAATGTCATCCAGGCTTTCGAGAAAGGAAGCTTCAAGGAGTTCGAACGGCATTCCCGGCTGGGCATGGTGGAAGAAGAAAGCTTCATGAAGAGAGTCGAAGAACTCCGCCGGGCCGGGGCCAAGTATGTTTTCCTGAAGACGGGAGCTTATCGTCCCGCCGACCTGGCTCGGGCCGTCAAGTACGCTTCCAAAGCCAAGCTTGACCTTCTCACAGTGGATGGCGCCGGAGGAGGCACCGGGATGAGTCCCTGGCGGATGATGAACGAATGGGGTATCCCCAGTGTTGAGATCTGGTCGCTGACCTGGAACTTCGCCGATCAGTTGGCCAAGAAGGGGGAATACCTTCCCGATATCGTTCTTGCCGGGGGCATCACTTTTGAGGACCAGATTTTCAAGGTGCTCGCTCTAGGCGCTCCTTATGTCAAAGCCGTCGGCATGGCCCGCGGACCCATGGCGGCGACCATGGTGGGAAAAACGATCGGCAAGAGAATCAATGAACTCCAGATTCCCGTCTATGTGGAACGGTTCGGCAGCACGGCCGAAGAGATCTTCGTCACGGCGCCTGAACTGAAACGGAGATTCAAGGAAAGATTCAGTGAGTTACCGACGGGGGCGATCGGCCTGTACACCTATTTCAGGCGGCTGAGCCAGGGAGTCCGCCAGCTCATGGCGGGCAACCGCAAGTTCTCCCTGGGCTACATCAGCCGGGACGACATCGCCTCCCTGACCAAGGAAATTGCGGATATCAGCGGAATCCCTTTCATCACTGACGTGGACAAAGACGAGGTCCAGAAGATCCTCA
>DAIPLF010000035.1:0-10305 GCA_036769375.1 Candidatus Aminicenantota bacterium
TGGGCAAGGCCAAAGAGCCCCAAAAGGGCATCTATCAGGCGCTTATGAACGGACATGACATCATGAGCCTGATCCAGGGAACGGACATCGATAACTATTATATCTGTCCCTGTTCGCCTGAACTCGCCGGCGCGGAGGTCGAGCTGTTCTCCAAAGAAAACAGGGAGAAGACATTGAGCCAGGCCATAGAGAGGGCCAAACGGAATTTCCATTATGTCTTCATCGATTGCCCGCCCTCGCTGGGATTCCTCACCATCAATGCCCTGGCAGCGGCTGACTCGGTCCTCATCCCGATTCAATGCGAATTCCTCTGCATGGAAGGGATACCGGACCTGCTGGCCACCTTCGACGAGGTCCGAACATACTTTAACCCGACGCTGTCCATAGAGGGCATTGTCCTGACGATGTTTGACGAACGGACCAACCTCTCCAAGCAGGTTGCCGCAGAGATCAGGCGCTCACTCAAGGCCGTCGTCTTTGAAGTCGTCATCCCCAGAAGCGTGAGGCTGGCTGAGGCGCCGAGTTTCGGCAAGCCGGTCATTCTGTATGATATCAAATCAAGAGGAGCGCAAGCTTATTTAGCCCTGGCACAGGAGTTACTGAGCAAATGACAAAGAAAGCCCTGGGAAAGGGTTTGGGCGTTTTTTTGCCTGACGATTATGGAATTCTTAAGGATGAGAGGTACGCAGAGGTTGACATTGAAGAGGTGTCCCCAAATCCCCTGCAGCCGCGAATGAGGTTCAACCAGGATTCGATCGAAGAGCTGGCCCAGTCGATGAGAGATAGCGGCATCATCCAGCCCCTCCTCGTCGTGCCGGAGGGGGACACGTACAAGATCATAGTCGGGGAAAGAAGATGGAGGGCTGCCCAAAAAGCAGGTCTGAAAAAAATTCCCGTTCTTATCCGCCAAATACCCAAAGAGCGGCAACTCGAGATTTCCCTGGTAGAAAACCTGCACCGGGAAGACCTCAACCCCCTGGAGATCGCCCGCGTCTATCAAAGGCTCCTCCGGGAATTGGATTATACCCAGGAAAAGATCGCCGCTCGGGTTGGAAAGGACCGGACCTCGGTGGCCAATTATCTCCGTCTGCTCAACCTTCCCGAGCCCGTTCAGGACTTTCTGTCCGAGAACAAAATCACCATGGGACACGCCCGGGCGCTTCTTGCCCTGGAGGAAGCGGATTCCCAGGTAGCCCTGGCCCGGGAGATCGTACACCAGGATCTGACCGTCAGGGAGGTGGAAAGGCTGATCTCCCGCCGGAAAAGGCAAAAGCCGGCTTCCCGGAAGACGGATTCAGATGCCGACCTCCGAGCCGTGGAGGAGGATCTGGTCAAGGTCCTTGGGACCAAGGTCAAGATCTCTGGAAATCGGAAAAAAGGAACACTGCGGATTTTTTATTATTCTTTGGATGACCTCAACCGAATATACGGAAAAATCAAAGGAGGCTCGCGATGAAAGAGAAAGACAGAAAACGGGAGTACGACGAGCAGAAGATTACCGGCTTCTTTGACAAGGACACCGAGTTCAAGGGCGATCTGTCCTTCAAGGGGTCCTTTCGGATCGACGGCTACTTCAAAGGTACGATCGTTACCGATTCGATGCTCGTCGTCGGGGAACAGGGAAAAGTGGAGGCCGATGTCCGCGCCGGGTATGTCGTCATTAACGGGGAGATCAAAGGCACGGTCCGGGCGGAGGACAAGGTCGAGATTCACAGCCGGGGCCGCGTCACCGGAACGATCATCACTCCCAAGCTGGTCGTGGATGAGGGCGCCTTCCTGGAGGCCAACTGCATGGCCGGAGAACAGGTCGAGGTGACACCCCTGGAGGCGGAGAAGCCCAAGGAGGGAGAATCATCTTGAGGCTTGCGGCGGCGGTGATCCCCGCCCGGTACGAGTCCACCCGCTTCCCTGGAAAGCCCCTCGCTTTGATCCTCGGGAAACCGATGATCCAAAGGGTCTATGAGGGCGTCCGGGAAGCCCGGCTCGTGGACCGCATCATTATCGCCACCGACGATGAGCGCATCCGCGAGGCTGCGGCCTCGTTCGGGGCGGAGACCAGAATGACCTCGGCAGCTCACAAGAGCGGCACGGAGAGGGCGGCAGAGATTGCCCAAATCATTGATAATAATATAATTATCAACGTGCAAGGGGACGAGCCATTGGTCACCGGTAAACTTGTTGATTCCCTTGTGGAAGCCCTCCAGGATGAAACAGTGCCGATGGCCTCACTCATGGCCAAGGTCCAGGACCTCCGACTCCAGTCGAGCCCGCACATCAACAAGGTGATCACCGATAAGAATGGCTTCGCCCTTTATTTTTCCCGTGCCCCTATCCCCTACCAGGCCTCGGATTTTTTTTATCAGCACATCGGGATCTACGGATACCAGCGGGACCTGCTGATCGAGTTCGCGAAGTTGAAGCCATCCCGGCTGGAACGCCTGGAGAGATTGGAACAGTTGCGGGCCCTTGAGAACGGGTGGCGGATCAAAATGGTGGAGGCGCCGCAGCCGACCTTGAGCGTGGATCTGCCGGGCGATATAATCAAGGTCGAAGAACTTCTTAAAAAGAAAAAACATGGCTAAGACAAAATATATCTTTGTAACAGGAGGAGTCCTTTCGGCGCTCGGAAAGGGGATCGCAGCCGCCTCGATAGGCCGCCTTTTGGAAAGCCATGGCTACCGGATCACTCTGCAGAAGTTCGACCCGTATCTCAACGTGGACCCGGGGACGATGAGCCCGTACCAGCACGGCGAGGTCTACGTGACCGACGATGGCGCGGAAACGGACCTCGATCTCGGTCATTATGAACGATTTACGTCAACGCGAACGTCCAAAGCGCACAATTGGACGGCGGGCAAGATCTACGAGTCGATCATCCGCAAGGAACGCAAGGGAGAGTTCCTGGGGAAGACCGTCCAGGTCATCCCCCACGTCACTGACGAGATCAAGAACGCGTTCCGCGCCGTGTCGGAAGGCAACGATATCGTCATCGTCGAGATCGGCGGAACCGTGGGCGACATCGAAAGCCTGCCCTTTCTCGAAGCGACGCGGCAGATGCGTCTGGACCTGGGTCCGGAGAATGTGCTCTTCGTCCATCTCACGTTGGTCCCGCATCTCGGCACGTCCGGCGAGCTCAAGACCAAGCCGACGCAGCACAGCGTCAAAGAGCTCCGGGCGATCGGCATCCAGCCGGATATCCTTCTCTGCCGGACCGACCGCACTTTGACGAGCGACATCAAGAGCAAGATCGCTCTATTCACGAACGTCCCGGTCGAAGCCGTCATAACGGCGAAGGACGTCGACAACGTCTACGAGGTTCCCCTTCTTTTCGCCGCGGAGGGCCTTGATTCCTACGTCCTGAAGAAGCTCTGCCTTCCTCCAAGGAGGCGTCACTTGGCTCCATGGCAGGCTCTCGTCAGCCGGATGAATAATCCGCGTGACGAGGTGACCATCGCCGTGGTCGGCAAGTACGCCGGGCTCCAGGATTCCTACCTGAGCTTGAAAGAGGCTCTCAAGCACGGCGGCATCGGGTACGGGCTCAAGGTCAACATCTGCTGGATCGAATCCGAAGACCTGGAGAAGGGGAGGCTGGAGAAAGTCCTGGGGGACATGGACGGGATCCTGGTTCCTGGCGGATTCGGGATTCGAGGGATCGAAGGCAAGATCCGGGCGGTCACCTATGTCCGTGAAAATAAGGTGCCCTATTTCGGCATCTGTCTGGGGATGCAATGCGCAACCATTGAGTTCGCCCGGAATGTGGCCGGGCTGGCCGGGGCCAACAGCGCCGAGTTCGACTCCCACACTCCGCACCGGGTCTTTTTCCTGTGGCGCGAGCTCAGCCCGGAGCACGACATCGGCGGGACAATGCGCTTGGGAGAGTATGTCTGTCAGCTGGATAAGAAATCTATTGCCTACAAAGCCTATAAAAAAACTCTAATCCTGGAGCGGCACCGCCATCGCTACGAGTTCAACCCCGCCTACAAGGATCAGCTGGCTCGGGCCGGACTCCTTTTCAGCGGCAGCAACCCCAAGCTCGACCTCGTCGAGATCATCGAGATCGAAGATCATCCCTGGTTCCTCGGCTGCCAGTTCCACCCGGAGTTCAAGTCCAAGCCGCTGAGTCCTCATCCGCTCTTCAAAGCATTTATCGGAGCAAGCTATGCCTATTGCCTCCAAAAGAACAAAACCCGTAAAGATCGCTAAAGGCGTGACCGCGGGAGGGGCGACACCGCTCTTCCTCATCGCCGGTCCCTGTGTTATCGAAGGCGAGGAGAAGACCATCGAGTTGGCCCGGGGAATCAAGGCCGTGTGCGCCCGCCTCAAAGTGCCCTTTATCTTCAAAGCCTCCTTCGACAAAGCCAACCGCTCTTCCGTCAGGTCCTACCGGGGCCCTGGAATAACGCGTGGCCTGGCCGTGCTCGACCGCATCAGGAAGGAGGTAGTCGTCCCCGTCCTGTCCGATGTCCACGAAGCGAGCCAGGTGGCCCAAGCCGCCGAGGTTCTGGATGTCATCCAGATCCCGGCCTTCCTCTGCCGCCAGACAGACCTTATCGTCGCGGCGGCCCGGACCGGAAAACCGCTTAACCTCAAGAAGGGACAGTTCCTTTCGCCGCAGGAAATGGAAAACGCGGTCGAGAAGGCCCTGAGCCAGGGAAATGACCGGATCCTGCTCACCGAGCGGGGGACCTTCTTCGGCTATAACAGCCTCGTTTTTGATGTCCGCTCCATCCCCATAATGAAGCGGTGGGGTTTTCCCGTGGTCATCGATGCTTCCCATATCGTCCAGAGGCCGGGCGGCCGGGGGACAGCCTCGGGAGGGGAAGCCGAGTTCATCCCTCTCATGGTCCGGACCGGCGTCGCGGCCGGCGCCGACGGCCTTTTTCTCGAAGTCCACGAGGACCCGGAGAAGGCCCTCTCAGATGGATATAACTCATTGATATTAAATAAATTAGAAGACGTTCTACGGTCTGCGCTCCGGATCAGGAGGGCCGTCCTGGGAAATAGGCCGGCGGTGAGGTGATGGGATCATGAAGAAGAGCGAGATCATCAAGATCGGCCGGGGTGTTCTGGATGTTGAAAGCCGGGCCATATCCGGACTCGTCTCCCGGTTGGACGACCATTTCGCCATGGCGGTCGACCTCCTGGCCGAAAATAAGTCGCGGATCATCGTCACCGGCATGGGAAAATCGGGCCTCATCGGCCGCAAGATCGCCGCTACCCTGGCCAGCTGCGGGACGCCGGCGCTGTTCATCCATCCGGCCGAGGCCGGCCACGGGGACCTGGGCATGATCCTGCCGAATGACGTCGTCCTGGCCATCTCCTACAGCGGCGAGACCAAGGAGATCATCGACCTCCTCGCGTTCATCAAGCGGATCGGGGTCAAGCTTATCACTATCACCGGGAACCGGAGGTCGCGGATCGCCAAGTACAGCGATATCGTCCTCGACGCCAGGGTCGAGCGGGAGGCCGGTCCGAACGACATGGTCCCCACGGCGAGCTCGACGGCGGCTCTAGCCCTTGGCGACGCTCTGGCCATCGCCCTGATGAAAAAGAAGGGGTTCGGGGAGGAAGACTACGCCCTCTTTCATCCCAAGGGGCACATTGGACGGAAGCTGACCAGGGTGGGCATGCTGATGCACAAGGGAGCGAAGATCCCGCGGGTCCTTGGGACGACGCCTATGCTCCAGGTGATCGAAGAGATGACCAACAAGAAGCTGGGCGTGACCTGTGTCGTAGGCGATGACGACACGCTCTTTGGCGTCATCACCGACGGCGACCTCCGCCGGATGTTGAGGAAACACAAAAAGGCGATCTTTGGGAAGAGCGCCCGCGAATGCATGACCGCCGCCCCGGTTACGGTCAGCCGGGAACGGCTGGCCACCGAGGCGTTGAACCTGATGGAAGAACGGAAGATCACCTCGCTCGTTGTCACGGGAAGGTCCGGGAAAGTTGAAGGCGTCATCCACCTCCATGACCTCTGGCGCACGGAGATGTTCTGATGAAAGACGGAAAGGCCAGAGCGCTCCGGGTCAAGATGATCATCATGGACGTGGACGGAACCTTGACCGATGGGGCTCTTTTTGTCCTTCCAGATGGCGAGGAGGTCAAATCGTATAACGTGAGGGACGGTTTGGGGATCCTTCTCGCCCACTTGGCCGGGTTCAAGACGGCGATCATCACGGGCAAGACTTCAAGGGCGCTCGAAAAGAGGGCGGAGAAGCTCCGCATCGACGAGCTCCACCAGGGGATCCTGGATAAGAAGCAAGTCCTCGAGGCGATTTTGGCGAAGCACGGGCTGAAAAGTGACGAGGCCGCCTATATCGGCGACGACCTCGGAGATCTCGCGGTCATCAAGTCGGTCGGCTTGGCAGGGGCCGTAGCCGATGCCCATCCGGAGGTCATGAAGAACTGCCATTTCATCTCTCATCAGTCGGGCGGCCGGGGAGCTGTCCGGGAGTTCATTGAATTCATCCTCGACGCCCAGGGCAAGTGGGGCGAGGTGGAAGAAAAGGTGAAGAAGCTGTCGATCAGGAATATCGGATAGGGGGCGGAGGAGCCCAGGCGGCGAGCTCAGAGGGAGGCAAACGTGGACATCAACCCGAAGATCTTCAGGGAGTACGATATACGAGGGATCGTGGATAAGGACCTGACCCTGGAATTCGTGGAATATCTGGGCCGGGGCATCGGGACCTTTTTCCGGGAGCACGGCAAGAAGAGGGTCGCCCTCGGGCGGGATGCCCGGTTGAGCTCACCGGCCTACGCCGAGGCCGCCACGCGGGGTCTCCTTTCCACCGGGTGCAGCGTCGTCGACATCGGGTTGGTGCCGACGCCGCTTCTCTATTTCGCCGTCTATTACAAGAAGAACGAGGCGGCGGTCATGATCACCGGTTCGCACAACCCGCCGGAGTACAACGGCTTCAAGATGATGGTAGGGGAGGAGACGCTCTACGGAGAGACGATCCAGCAGGTTTACCGGATCCTCAAAGAGGGCAAGCTGATCACCGACAAGCCCGGGTCGCGCTCGTCCTATGACGTCATCCCGGAGTACGAAAGCTATGTGGTGAAGGATGTCCGGCTCCGGCGCAAGCTGAAAGTCGTCCTGGACGCGGGGAACGGAGCCGCCGGTTTTGTGGCCGTACCAATCTTCCGCAAGCTGGGCTGCGACGTGACCGAGCTTTACTGCGAGCCGGACGGAAGGTTCCCCAATCATCATCCTGACCCGACTCTCCCCGAGGCCATGGAAGACCTGGTCAAAAAGGTCCGGGAGAAAGGCGCGGACTTCGGGGTCGGCTACGACGGCGACGGGGACCGCATCGGAGTCGTCGACGACCAAGGGAAGCTGCTCTGGGGGGACCAGCTGATGATCGTCTTCTCACGCGACATCCTGCCGGCTAACCCCGGGGCGGCGGTGATCTCCGAAGTCAAAGCCTCAAAACTCCTTTATGAGGAGATCAAGCGGCTCGGCGGCCGGCCGATCATGTGGAAAACGGGGCACAGCCTGATCAAGAAGAAGATCCAGGAGGAAAAGGCCCTCCTGGCTGGGGAGATGAGCGGCCACATTTTCTTCGCCGACCGGTTCTTCGGTTTCGATGATGCCATCTATTCTTCGGCCCGCCTGGCCGAGATCGTCTCGCGCTCGGAAAAGAAGCTCTCGGAGATGCTGGCCGACCTTCCCAAGACTTACTACACCCCGGAGATCCGTGTCTATGCATCGGATGAGGTGAAGTTCAAGATCGTGGAAGAGGTCAAGAAGGAGCTGGCCAAGAAGTATCCGGTCAACGATATCGACGGGATCAGGGTCAGCTATCCCAAAGGATGGGCCCTCGTCCGGGCATCGAACACCCAGGCGGCCCTGGTCCTCCGGTATGAAGCCGATACCCCGGAAGACCTCGAGGCGATGAGGAAGGAAGTCGGGGCGGCTCTCGAGCGGGCCATCAAGGGGCTGGGGAACTCATGAGCATGAGGCCGCGCGTTTGCGCTGTGATCATGGCCGGGGGAAGCGGCACCCGGTTCTGGCCGCTCAGCCGGAAGGGCCGGCCCAAGCAGTTCCTGCCCATTGCCACTCACAAGACGATGATCGAGGAGACGGTGGAGAGACTGCGGCCGCTCCTTCCTCCCGAAGCAATATATACGATCTCTAATAGCGCCCAGGCGGCGGCCATACGGAAACTTATGCCCGGACTGCCTGCCAAAAACGTGCTCGTCGAACCGCTGGCCAAGAACACAGCCGCGTCGCTCATCCTGGCGACGGCCAGGGTTTTCGTCCAAAACCCCAAAGCCGTGATCTTCGCGCTCCCAGCCGATCACCTGATCGCCAAACCGGACGTCTTCCTCAGGAAACTCAGGGCGGCCGCGGCCGCCGCGGCGCGGGAAGACGTCATCGTGACTTTCGGCATCCCCCCCACTTTTCCCTCCACGGGATTCGGCTATATCCACTTTTCGGGCAGGGGCAGCCGGCGATTCGGGAACGTGGACTTCTATCCCGTGCTTAAGTTCAAGGAGAAACCGGACGTCGACCAGGCCAGGGACTATCTGAAGCAGGGGAGGCACTGCTGGAACTCCGGGATGTTCGTCTGGCGGGCGGAGGTATTCGCCCGGAAGCTCGAACGGTTTGCGCCGGGATTCTTCTCTTACTGGGAGCGGATCGTCGGGGCGATCGAGAAGAACGACCGGACCGGGATCGCCGCCGTCTTCCGCGAGATCCCGGCAACGTCGATCGACTATGCTTTGATGGAAAAAGCCGAGGGCGTCCTGATGGCGGAAGGCGACTTCGGCTGGTCGGACGTCGGGTCCTGGTCCTCTCTGGCCGATATCTGGCCCAGGGATGGCTCGGAGAACGCTCTTCGCGGCGAGGCGCAGTTCCTGGATTCGCGAAATTGCCTTGTCTACAGTCCTCACCGGCTGGCGGCCGTTATCGGTCTAAAGGACGTGATCATCGTTGACACGAAGGATGCGCTTCTCGTGTGCAGCAAGAAGGCCGACCAGCGCGTCAAAGAAATCATCGAAGCTTTGAAAAAGAAGGGCCGAAAAAAAATCCTCTAGAATCGGGGGGGGATTATTTCACCTTGAGCACTTTGTATTTTCTCGTCTTCTCAAAAACCGCCGCCATGATCTTGAGCCCGAGTCCGGCATTTGGGTTGATTTCAAGGATCCTCCCGAGGTGATGGGCCGATTTTTCGTACTGCTTCTTTTTGAAGTACATCAGCGCGAGGTTGAAATGAGCGGTCGTCAGCTCCGGTTTAAGTCCTACGGCGGTCAGGAATTCTGCTTCGGCAAGGTCCGGTTTCCCGGCATAATCATAGGCTGTTCCCAGGAGGTTATGGGTTTCGGGGGCGTCAGGTTTGAGCGAAATGGACTTCTGACAACGGGAGATCGCCTCTTCGAGGATTTCCGCAGGTGCATCTCTGTCGGAATATCGAAGGGCTTCCCACTTCAACATCAGCCCAAGGGCAAGGACATACATTATCTCGGGAAGATGGGCCGTCAATTCCAGAGCTGTGCGGGAGGCCTGGATGGAAAGGTCATACTCTCCTTCCTTGATATAGGCTGAGGCCATGTTGGCATAAGCCTCCGCATAGTCCGGCTTGGCCCTAATGGCCTCCTGGAATTCGGCTATCGCCTGGCCGGTTTCCCCCTTCTCAAAGAGGGCAACGCCCAGGTTATAATGGGGGATCGAAAACCCCGGCTGCAACGCGAGAGCCTTCCTGTAATCGGCGATCGCGCCATCCATGTCTCGTTGAGCCAAATGGATATGGCCCAAAGTCGCATTGGCAGATGAGGATTCAGGGTTTATGGCGAGGCAGCTAGCGCAATGCTCCGACGCGGAAGCATAGTCCCCCTTCTCGAAATAAAGGAGTGCCAACATGGCGTAAAGCTGTTCCTCTCCCGGGTTTGAAGCTGTCCGGCCCGCAAAAAGAGAGATCGCTTCATCCCTCTTTTCCGCTGCGAAAACAGGAGAGGCCGGATAAAAAGGCCGGTTCTTGTTGAGGAGAACGACCTGAGAAGTGAAGCCATCAAAACCATATCCCAGCCCTTGGCCGGACATGATGGAGCCTTTTTCCCGAAGGTCGACGGCCCCGAAGAGATGGCAGATCTCATGCTGGATGACAAATCCGAGGCTTTTTCTCGAGGCTAGATATCGGACTAGGATATAGTTAAGACAGGAGCACGATACTCCCTGTCGATCACCCATGTGATACTGAGGAGAGGCGATGCCAAGAACGATATCACTTCCTTTGTGCGGAACTCCCTTTTCTAGGCTCCTCAGCAGGGCATTAGGAGAATCAGAATCAGGATCTGGATCCC
>DAIPLF010000036.1:0-10279 GCA_036769375.1 Candidatus Aminicenantota bacterium
TGCAGTTTCTGCAGGAGCGTTTGTTCCTGCGGCTCGTCTTCTTTGCGAGAGCAGGCTGCGGAGAAGAGGCAGGACAGAACAAGTCCGGCCAGGGCCGCTAAGAAAAGGCCGCGTCCATCTTTAAGGCCGCCTTTTTTTGTTCTCATGCCGAGTCTTCCATCCCGACTTCCGTCATTTCATTTATACCAGATTATGTCCGGCAAGTGCAGTCTCGCTCTTTTTTGCGCACAATCCACTCCAGTCCTGCTTCCAGAGCTTGAAAACCGGCTCTTTTTTGTTTAGAGTTCTGCCGAGGAGACAGATCATGACAAGAAGACCGATCCTGCTTTTTTTGTCCTTAGCGGCGATCGTCCTCGTTCCGGGTTTCCTGTCCAGCGCAGGAACAAGAGGCCGCCCTGGCCATACCTACTCCATTGTCGCCGTCGACAAAGAAACCGGAGAGATGGGCGCGGCCGTTCAATCGCATTGGTTCTCCGTCGGCTCCTCGGTCATTTGGGCCGAAGCCGAAATCGGCGCCATCTGCACCCAGTCTTTCATCGAAGCCTCCTACGGTCCGCTCGGACTCGACCTCATGAGAGCGGGCAAGACTGCCGAAGAGGCGCTGGCGGGACTGCTCAAGGCGGACAAGTTCGAAGCGGTTCGCCAAGTCGCGATGCTCGACAATCAGGGGCGAGTGGCGGTCCACACAGGAAAGAACTGCATCCCTGAAGCCGGACATTTCAGCGGCGATGGATTCACCTGCCAGGCCAACTTGATGCTCAAGAACACAGTCTGGAACGCCATGGCCAGGGCTTTCGAGAGCACGAGGGGCGAGCTTGCGGACCGGCTCCTGGCCGCGCTCGAGGCGGCTGAAGCTGAGGGCGGAGACATCCGGGGAAGGCAATCAGCTGCCATTATCGTAGTCAAGGGAAAAAGCTCGGGAGCCTGGTGGAAGGATAGAGTCTATGACCTGCGCGTCGAGGACAACCCGGCTCCGCTCATTGAGCTCAAGAGGCTCATCCGTTTGAACAAGGCCTACAACTTCATGAACACGGGAGACGAGCTCTTGACCGAGAACAAGGTCGAAGAGGCCATGAAATCATACACGAAGGCGATGGAGATGTATCCGGACAACGCCGAGATGGTCTTCTGGCCGGCCGTTACCCTGGCCTCAACAGGCAAGGTTGAGGAGAGCCTGCCCCTGTTCAAGAAGGTGTTCGCCATGGACAGCAACTGGGCTATCCTAGTGCCGCGGCTTCCGCAGGTCGGTCAGCTGCCCAAGGACAGGTCGCTCATCAAGAAGATACTAGCCCAAGCCCCTGAGAAGCGGTAGATGTCAGGTCGTTCGAGGATTCTGAGAAGGAGGTCAGATGTCTGAGCCAGCATCAGGCAAAGTGAAGCGAAGGGAATTCTTGAAAACCGGGTTGGTGGCAGGAGTGGGAACGGCACTGGGGAAATCATGTCTTGGCCGAGGCGGCAAAGACCTGTCGCTTGGTCCCCAGCCATCGAGAGATACACTGATAGAATTCCAGGCCCCGCCCATCGACCCCGTCCGCATCGGGTTCATCGGAGTGGGAGGCATGGGCTCCGCCCATGTCCGGAATTTCCTGAAGATCGAGGGCGTCGAGATCAAGGCGGTCTGCGATATCGTCGAAGAAAAGGTGGCGCGTATCCAGAGCTGGTGCGAGGAGGCGGGCCGGCCCAAGCCGGATGGCTACTCGCGCGGCGATTGGGATTTCCAGCGCCTCTGCGGGCGCGAGGACATCGACCTCGTCTTCACGGCGACACCTTGGGAGTGGCATGTGCCGGTCTGCCTGGAAGCGCTGAAGGCCGGCAAGCACGCGGCCACCGAGGTTCCCGCCGCCTATACGATCGACGACTGCTGGGCGCTCGTCGAGGCGGCCGAGAAATCGCGGCGCCATTGCCTCATGATGGAGAACTGCTGCTACGACCGCCCGGAGATGCTCTGCTTGAACCTCGTCAAGAAGGGTCTCCTTGGGGAGGTCTTCCATGCCCAGGCCGGCTATCTCCACGACCTGCGCGGAGTCAAGTTCAGCGGCGCCGGCGAATCTCTCTGGCGACCGCAGCACTCGGTCAAAAGAAACGGCAACCTCTACCCCACCCATGGTTTGGGCCCGGTCAGCCAGTGCCTGGACATCAACCGCGGCGACCGCTTTGATTATCTCGTCTCGATGAGCAGCAAGTCGATGGGGCTCAACCTTTACTGCGCCGCAAAATTCGGGCCCGACAGCCCGCAGGCCAGGCAAAAATACGCCCTCGGAGACGTCAACGTCTCGCTCATCCGCACGGTCAACGGGAAGGTCATCACCCTCTACCACGACACCTCCTCCCCGCGCCCCTATAGCCGCATTCACATCGTCCAGGGCACCCGGGGGCTCTTCGAGAAATATCCGGACCGGGTTTATATCGAAGGCCGCAGCCCCGCGGACGAGTGGGAAGTGCTCGACAGCTACTATATAGAGCATGACCACCCCGTCTGGAAAAGACTTGAAGAACAATCCAAGGGCGCCGGCCATGGGGGCATGGATTTCATCGAAGACTTTCGCTTGATCGAAGCGCTGCGTGGGGGCAGGCCGCTCGATCTGGATGTCTATGATGCCGCCTCCTGGAGCGTGGTCACGCCGCTCAGCGAAAAGTCCGTCGCCGAGCGCGGCGAGCCGGCGGATTTTCCCGATTTTACCCGGGGCGGCTGGAAAACCCCGCGGCCCCTCCACGTGATGGAGGTTATCTGAGCACGATCTTGCGGCCCTCCCAGTCGATGATCTTCATTTTCATATCGTAGACGCGCTCGAGCAGGGAATCCTCGAAAATCTCCGCGGACCTTCCATGGGCGACCACCTCTCCTCTCTTCATGAAGACCATCTGGTCGGAATGCTGAACGGCCATCTCCAGGCTGTGCAGGGTGACCAAAATCGTTTTCGTTTTTTCATCGGCCAGCTTCCTGACAAGCTGGAAGATCTCAGCTTCATGCTTGGGGTCGAGGAAGGTGGTGGGCTCATCCATCAGCAGGATGTCCGATTGCTGGGCCAGCGCGCGGGCGATGAGGACGAGCCGGCGCTCGCCGCTGCTGAGCTCGCTGATGGCCCGGTCGGCGTATTCGGCCAGCCCGACGAATTCGAGGGCTTCGGCGGCGGCGCTCGCGTCCTCCCGCGACGGCAGGGCGAAAGGCGAGATGAAGGCCGCCCGGCCCAGCAGGACGAAGTCTGAGACCGTGTAATTGAATGTCGTATCATGCTCCTGGGGGACATAGCAGACGAGCCGGGCCCGCTCCCGACTCTTCAAAGAGGACAAGTCCCTTCCGTCAATGAAAAGAGACCCCCTTGGGATGGGCAAGACGGCCCCAATGCACTTCAATAAGGTCGTTTTTCCGGCCCCGTTCGGTCCCACGATCGCGGTGATCTTGGCGTTCTCAAAGGTCAGACCATTTACGCGGAGAGAGAACTTCGGGTAGGCAAACTCCAGATCGGCCACTCTGACGTTCACAGCCAGACCTTCTTTGTCTTCTTCAGAAGGATGAGAAAAATGGGGATCCCGACAAGGCTCGTAAAAATGCCGATGGGGATCTCAAAAGAGGAGACTCCGCGGATGATGTCATCGGCGACCATCATGAGGCTCGCCCCCAGGGCGGCCGAGAGAGGCACGACACGCCGGTTGTCCGCCCCGAACATCATCCGGACAAGGTGGGGGACGATGAACCCGAGCCAGCCGATGATGCCGACGATCGCCGTTGCCGCCGCCGTGATCAGGGTCGCTGCCCCGATGACCAGGATCTTTTCCCGGCGGACATTGACCCCCAGTGACCGGGCCTCTTCATCGCTCATCGAAAGGACGTTCAGGCGCCAACGGAGAAGATAGAGCACGAGCAGTCCCACGGCGATGAGGGGCAGCGATATATAGAGGTCTTTCCAAGAGGCCAGGGAGAGACTGCCCATCAGCCAGAAAAAAAGAGCCTGGAGGACGTAGGGACTGGCAAAGAACTCGACCAGAGAGAGAAGGGCCGAAAAGAAGGCCGTGACAATGATGCCGGTCAGCAGGAGAGAGATGAAGTGGGACTCGGCTTTTCCGGAAATCAGTAAAACCGCTCCCACCGCCGCAACGGCGAAAACGAAACCGGCGATCTGGGGGGGCAAGGTCCTCCCCAGAAAGACAAGAGACAGGGCCGCCCCGAAAGCCGCTCCAGAAGAGATGCCCAGGATATATTCATTGACCAGGGGGTTCTTGAAAAGCGCCTGGAGCGACGCCCCCGAGACCGAAAGGGCCGCACCTACAGCCATGGCCAAGAGGACGCGCGGCAGCCGGATGCGCAGCAGAATGTCCCGGTAGGCTTCCGGCACATCCGGATGCGAGGCGGGCGCAACCGTGGAGAGCACGGCCTTAAACAGTCCACCCGGAGATATCCTATAGGCGCCCACGCTTAACGAGAGCAGAAAAAGGAATAGGGGCAAGACCAGCAAGAAGATGGCCAAGCCTCTTGACCGGCTATTTTTCAGTCCACTCACGGAAATCCAGCGCTTTCATCAGGTCAGTAAAGATGCCTCTTTTCCCATAGAACACTTCATATATCTCGTTGCCTTCCTCCTCGATGTCGAGCCTAGCGAATTTTTCCGGATGGAAAAGCTTGGCCAAATACATGGTCTCAACCAAGACGCCGGCCGGATCCCACCAGTACCAAAAGCCCAGCGTGTAATGGACCCGTTTCTGTTGTATGGCCTTGACGGAACTGAGCCTTTTGTCTTCCAGAACCCCATCGACCGTCACCAGCCTTTCAGCGGGAAGAAAGCTCCCCTGGACCAGGATGAAATCCGGGTTCCACTTGATGATCTGCTCCACGGAAACGACCGTTCCGATAGTCCCGAGGTGCGGCGGGAGCAGATTGTGGGCGACATTCCTCCCGCCGGCCGCCTGGACGGGCTCGTAGAAGACGGGAGTGCGGACGAGCGACGACCAGAAAGCCAGGTAGGCTGCCGGCCTGGCCTCTACGGCCAGCCCTGCCATGGGTTCAATGATGGACCGGATTTTCTCCCGGAAATACATTCCGAGTTCGTCGGCCCTTTTTCTGAAGCCTGTCAGGGCGCCGACGAGCTCGATTTCCTTGAGCAAGCCTTCAAAGCTTCCCAGAGAAGCCAGCGCCGCAACAGGGATTCCCAGGCTCCGCTGGATGGAATCGGGCACTTGAAGTTCGGTCGGCGAGGCAAAAATCAGGTCCGGGTCGAGCCGCAGGATGAGCTCCCTGTTCACGCTTTCGTCCGGCATAGAGACGACGGGCAGCCCGGTTCCATTGGGAAAGAGGACCTTGAACAAGTGGTCCTCCCGGCCGATGAAATAATCCAGACCGACCAGCCTCTCCGTGGCGCCCAGGGCGGCAAGGATGCGGGTGATCTCGGGCTGGAGGGAAAGGATCCTGTCGACCTGCGGGGGAATGGCCACGGAACGGCGGAGGCTGTCCTTGATGGTCTGGCCCTGGCCCGGGAATAAAGCGGCGGCCCAGAGGATACAGGAGAAAACAATGATTATCCTGAGGCTGGCTGTTCTCATAGGAAGACCAGACGCCCGAAGAACTCGGGACGGTGGAAATCCGGCTGCGGCGTTTTGATGGGACTCCAGGCGCCGAAATGAGGAGTCTCCGTCTCATCGCCGCACTTATAGAAATTGGCCCGCGCGGACTGACCGGGAGCGATCTTGGCCCCGTAGCATTTTTCGAATACGCTCAAAGGGAGCCTGTAGGACAAAGTCCAAAGCTCGGCGCCGTGATAACCGGAAAAGGCGCCCTTGACCGAAGACACGGCCTCGAACCCCTCCAGATCGGAGCATGAGATCGGGGTTCTCCGGCTGCGGTCCGGACCGATGGCCACAAGGGCCGCTCCGGCGGCGTTCGTCTCGACGTTGACATAGCCGAGTCGCTTTTCCGGAAAGGGGTCGACAAACATCTCGACGCAGCTGTCCTTATAGACCGGGTCCTGAAAACGGGTGAACTGCACTCTGATCTTGGCCTCGAAGACATCAAAATGGACATAAAGGTTCCGGGCGCTGGCGCAAAGCCGGACATCGACACGGGGCCTGTAGCCGTTGTCGAGCCAAAGGTAATGATCAATCTTCAGGAAAGGGATCGTGCTCCAGAACGACGGCTCACCAGGAAGAGGGAGGTCTTTCTCCAGTCGGGAGACCCGGTATTCCGGCAGGTTCTCCATCAGGATTTCCCGCCTAGCGGCGCCGCCGGTCCTTCAGGAATTCGGGCAGGGCGAAGGCGGCCCGATGGATTTCCAGATTGTAATACTTGAGCTTCACTGGGGCTCTCTTTCTCGGGCGCTTCAGCGGGTCGACCCGGTCGGACAGAAAGGCATAACACCATAAACCGCCGGGATATGTCGGCACGGGCCCGAGATAATAGAGGGCGTAAGAAAAAAGCTCTTTCAAGAAAACCCGCTTTTTCCGCAAGTGCTCCAGGTGGAAGAGCGGCGCGCCTGCCTGGGCGGCGATGATCCCTCCCGGCCGCAGACATCTCTTCAGCGCCGTATAGAAAGCCTTCTGGTGGAGGACGGTCGAAGGCCCGACGGGATCAGAAGAATCCACCAGGATCACGTCAAAACGGCGCTCCGTCTCCCGGATAAATCGGTTTCCGTCAGCGACCGCGGTCTGGGCCCGCTTGTCTCCAAAAGACAGGGCCAGCCCGGGAAAATATTCCCGGCAGACCTCGATCACCCGGGCATCGATCTCCACGAGAACGGCGCTCCTGACCGGGTAGCGCAGGACTTCCCGCAGCGCTCCCCCGTCCCCGCCCCCGATAACGAGAACATCGTGCGGCCGGGGGTGGGCCATCATGGCCGGATGGACCAGCATCTCATGGTAGAAAAACTCGTCCTTCTCCGTGGTCTGGACGAGGCCGTCCAGAAGCAGGACCCGGCCATGGGACTCGGTGTCATAGATCTCCATCTTCTGGAAGGGCGTTCTCTCGGACAGCAAAAGGCGCTTGGCCTGAAAGAAGATACCGCTCACGGGAGTGTGGAATTCACGGAACTCGGTCACTTTCATACTGGCTTTCCTCGGCAAAATTATAGTGACGGCGGACTGAAGTTGTCAATCGGACGGAAGGAGGATCAATAATAGCGGCTGATTTTGATGTCCCGGTAGTATTTCTTGAGTATTTCCCTGTACTCGGCGCCAGACTGGGCCATCCGAGAGGCCCCGACCTGACAGAGTCCAACGCCGTGACCCCAGCCCTTGCCGGCAAAAACGTAGTGGGTCACCCGGCCGTCGGCGTCATGTTCCTTGTCCAGCGTGAAGAGCGTATCCCGCAGCCCCAGGACCCAGCGGACCTTGAGGCCTTTGACCACGACCTGGCTCTCGGTGCCGACGATCTCGAGCTCCGTGACCCGTCGCGACTTGCCTCTTTCCCTGATGATGATGTCCTGCAGCCGGCCGATCGGATAGTATTCGTTGATCCTTTTCTCCAGGTCGCTTTCCGTCTGACGGACCAGCCAGCGATGGAACGGCGAGCCCCTGTCCAAGGTGGCTGTGTTCACCGGATAGGAGACTTCCAGGAAGCCGATCTCCCCGCCGTTTTCGATCCAACGGACGTCCTCTCCGCCAAGAAGGTAAAGCCTCGAGGCGGGGAAGATCTCATTATCTTGGGCGCGGAAAAGGAAAGCGTCCGGCGATAGAGGTATGAACCGGATCTCTCCCGCCGACTCGACCTCGATCTCGTTTTTGCCGTTAAGGCCGCGGAATTGCCCCTTCCGCGAGGGATCAAGATAGCTGCGGACGGCTTTGCTCAGAACAAAGACCAGCTCCCCCCGTGTGGCCAGTCTTTTGTCATCCGCCATTTCCGGCATGGAGGGAAAGACCCCGTTATGAATCAGGTAGGCCAAGCTGTCTCTGGATTCAGCCCTGACGGGGGGGAAATCCCGGAGGACAAAGTTGACCTCAGAGGGAAGCATCAGGTTCTTGACCCGGTCCTCCCATTGGAACGCGCCTATCATGATCCCCGCCAGGTTCTGGAAATTCAGAATGGTCTGGCCGAGAGCGAATCTCTCGCTGCCTTTTCCGACCAGCTCGAGAGCTTTGCCGATCCAGGCGGAGGCCTCTTCCAGCGTGACGGGTTCGCCGTAGTACGAAGGGCTGGTTTCGCGGGGGATGATCCCGAGTCCGATCAGCATGGCCGCTTCCCGCTCGACAGACCGGCTGTTCATCATGATGGGTAGCATCGGCCGGCTCTCCAAAGTCCATTCCTGTTGCTTCTCATAGGAGCACTCGGTGCTCTTTAGGTAAGGCTGGGGCCGGCCTTGGAACACCTTTTCGACGTCCTCGGTCATCCCGCCGCAAGTGCTGGTGTAGAGAGCGTTGATGAGTTCACCTTTATAAAGGGCCACCTCCCCTCGGGTTTCGTCCACAGCCCGGCTGCTCTCGGGATGCTCGGCGCTGAGGCCGCCATAAACCTGGCATTTGGGAGTATCGCACAGGTCAAACCCGAGGTCCCGGTTCAGGCCAAGGTTTTTAATGGCATATGTGCGGGCTGCGACAGCCTGAGCTTTAAGAGCTTCGTATCCACGGAACAGGTCCGGAGAAAGCTCCTCCGGAACCACGCCCTTGAGGTAGTTCTCCAAGTTAAGAATATTGACAAGGACCAAGCCCTTGGGGCTTGCGCGGAGAACAAAGATGCCCCGATATTGGGTACCATTATAAGAGAGGTAGCTTTCCTTGTCGGCCGGGATAAAATAGACGACCGTCTCATTATTCAGAGCCTCAAGCTCATCCCCGACCAGCGCCCACAGGGGATGGGATCTCTCCTCCGTGACTTCCTCCCGCAGGATCCAGGCCTCCTCGAAACCCTGACGGTTAAGGGTCTTGATGTAGCTAAGGGCCTCGTTGCGGGTGAGAAAATCACCGATCCGAACTTGGAAAAGCCCATCCGACCTGCCGTCCCTTTCGGGGATGACAGCGACCGTCTTGCCGGCCTCCGGATGGAGCCGAGCGGCCAACCTTTCCGCCTCTTCCTTCCTGGCTGTCTGAGCGACCTGGAGGAAGAATTTCTCGGTCAGCACTTCTTTTTGGCCTTTGACTTGGATCTCATCAACGTCCTGGGCCAAGAGCCGGTAGCCCGAGCCCACCTCATAAACCTTCATCCCTGAAGAGGCCCTGATGGTGATCTCCTCGAGGTTGATGCCCAGGCCGATCCTGACGACCGGGTTCTGGATCAGGAAGCCCTGGAAAAACTGGTTTTCCTGGCCAAATTCAGGCGGCTTGCCGGCCAGGAAAAAGAGGACGGCAAACGCCCCAAAGAAATACTTACCGGGTCTAGGACGTGATTTGAGCATTGGCTGACAGATTACAGGATGATTATAGAAGACTTAGGGGTGCTCTGTCAAGGATGGCAATCAACCTGTGCTACCACCTGAACGGTTTTCCTACTAAATATTGTATTTATTATCTATCACTTAGCCGGCTTTCTTCATGGGCCAAAGGGTCTTTTTCCGGCCCCGGTCCCGGCGGAGGTGATCCGGTCGTAGATGAGCCGGGATAGGCGGGCGATCAGTTTTTCCCCTTCTTCGGAGCTCTTTACCCCTCTGGTCAGAACAGCCAGGACGTAGGGCCTCCGTCCTGGGGGGAAGACTATGGCGGCATCATGTTCCATCCCCGTGATCGAGCCTGACTTATTGCCGACCGGCACCTCGGCCGGGAGTCCGGCGGGGATGCCTCCGCGGAATCTTTGTTTCTCCAGGATTTCGACCATCTCCCGGCAAGAAGGCCCCGAACCGGCCCTTCCGGTAGCGATCGCCTCCATCGCCAACATGAGGTCATAAGCGTCGGTCTGGTTGTTCAAGCCTCTCTCGAAAGCCTTGCCGTCCTCCACGCCCCTCAGGACACGCATCCGTCTGAGCCCCAAGAGCTCCAGGGTGGACATCACGTTTTCCGGCCGGACAAGCTCGACAAGTATGTTCGTGGCCATGTTGCTGCTGACCGTGATCATCCTATCGGCGAGTTCCCGGATGCTCATCTCCGTTCCGACGCGGTCATAGATATCGGGATCGGAATCATCTGCCTCGTTGAGCGAGAAAGGGCTGCCGTCGACGAGGCTGTGAAATTCGTTTCTGATGACGACCCGATCATCCAGCCGAAATCTTCCGTCCTCGGCCTGTTTGAATACTTCGATGAGCACCGCGACCTTCATCGTGCTGGCCGCATGGACCATGTCCTTTTCCTTGATGAAGAGGTTCTCCCCTGTTTGGAGGTCTTTAAGAGCCAGGCTGACTTCGGCTCCCGACGCTTCGATCTCGGCCTCGAG
>DAIPLF010000350.1:0-2826 GCA_036769375.1 Candidatus Aminicenantota bacterium
TCGTCAACGAGGAGGGAGAAATCCTCCGGTTTAACGAGAAGCTCCTGATCGGCGCAACCACGCTGGACCTGGAGGAAGTCGTCTCGCTCATCCGCTCCCGTGGCGGGCTGGCCATCGCTGCGCACATCGACCGCGAGGGCTTCAGCATCATCGGGCAGCTGGCTTTCATCCCCGCTGCGCTTCCCCTGGACGCGCTGGAGACCTCTCCGGCCATGCCGATAGAGACGGCGCGCCAGAAGTTCGGCTCGCGTTTCCCGATGACATCTGCCTCGGACGCGCATCGACTGGATGAGATCGGCCGATCCTCCACGTCCTTCTGGCTCGCCGAGGGGACTGTGGCCGAGATCAGGAAGGCTCTGGTCCGGCAAGACGGGCGGAAGGTCATGAACGGGAAAGAATCATGAGAGACCTGTCGCTGCACATTCTCGACATCGCCGAGAACTCGATCGAGGCGAGGTCCAGCCGGATCGAGATCCGGTTGGAAGAGAACAGCGACCTCGGACTGCTCATCCTCGAGATCAAGGACGACGGCGTCGGCATGGATGAGGAGATGGCGAAACGGGCCCTGGATCCGTTCGTGACGACCAAGACGACGCGCCGGTTCGGGCTCGGCCTCCCGCTCCTGGACCAGGCGGCCCGGGCCGCCAACGGGAAGCTCACCCTCGAGTCCAAACCGGACGGGGGAACCCGGGTGCGCGCGGTCTTCGAGCTCGACCACATTGACCTTAAACCTCTCGGCGACATGGCCCAGACTCTGGCCACGCTCATCATGGGCCACCCGGAAGTTGACATCATCTATCAGCACAAAGTCGATCACTCCAAATACGAAATCGACACCAGGGAGTTGAAAGCCCAGCTCGCCGGACTCCCTATCGAGTCGCCGGAGATCATCGCTGTGCTTAAAAAGAACATTAAGGAAGGCTTGGATCAATTAAAGGAGGGAAAATGAACCAAGGCAAGGTCACTGAAATCCTCACCAAGTACCAGGCTGATGAAAGTGCCCTGATCGCCATCCTCCAGGACATCCAGGTGGAGTACAGCTACCTGCCCAAGCCCGTGCTCGTCCAGGTTTCCAAAGAGCTCAACATCCCCCTGAGCCGTGTGCTCAGCCTGGCGACGTTCTTCAAGGCGTTCAGCCTCAAGCCCAAGGGAAAACACCCGGTCCACGTCTGCCTTGGGACAGCCTGCCATGTCCGCGGCGCCCAGCTTGTTATGGAGAAGTTAGAGCGCGAGCTGGGAATTAAGTCCGGCGAGACCTCGGCCGACGGGGAGTTCAGTCTCGATGCCGTGCGCTGCGTCGGCTGCTGCGGCCTGGCTCCTGTGGTTCAAGTCGGTGAAGAAGTCCACGGGAAAATCACCCAGACCAAGGTGGCCGGGGTGATCAAGAAATACAAGAAATGAGGAGGCCGAGATGCCCAAGCTCACTCTCGAAGAACTGGCCAGGATCCGGGAAAAGACCAAGCGCCTGACGACGATTCGGGAGGGCGGCGAATACCGCGCCAAGGTCTGTGTCCACATGGGGACATGCGGGATCGCGGCCGGCGCGCGCAACATCATGAATTCCCTGATGAAAGAGCTCGAGGAGCGGGCGCTCAGCGATGTCCTCCTGACCACCTCAGGGTGCGCCGGCCTGTGCAGCCGCGAGCCCATGGCAACGGTGGAAATCACCGGGCAGGCGCCGGTCAAGTACGTGGACCTCGACGAGAAAAAGATCCGGGAGATCTTCGAAAAACACGTCCTGGGGGGTCAGATCGTCACCGCCTATGCCCTCGGCATCGGCAGCGAGAAGACCGATTTCTAAGGAGGGCCGAACATGACAGAAGTTGCTAAGGAAAAGGCCTTTCGCGTCCACCTCATGATCTGTGCAGGAACAGCCTGCGTCTCCAATCACTCCTTCGAGGTCAAGGAGGCTCTGGAAAAAGAGATCAAAAGACTGGGACTGGACAACGAGGTGCTGGTGGTTGCGACCGGCTGCAACGGTTTCTGCGAGCGGGGCCCTCTGCTTGTCGTCCAGCCGGGGAACATTTTCTATCAGCAGCTGACGGTCAAGGACGTTCCCCATCTTGTCGAGGAGCATCTCCTCAAGGGTCGGCCGGTCAAGAAGCTCATGTACACGCCGCCCAAGGAAAAGACTCCCATCCCTGTCCTGAGCGATATCGATTTCTTCAGGAAACAGGTCCTTATCGCCCTGCGCAACCGCGGCCTGATCGACCCGGAGAAGGTCGACGAATACATCGCCCGCGACGGCTACGCGGCCATGGGCAAGGCCTTGACCCAGATGACTCCCGACAAGATCATCGCCGAGATCACGATTTCGGGCCTGCGGGGACGGGGAGGCGCGGGGTTCCCCACCGGGCTCAAGTGGCAGATGGTCCGGAACGCCGTCAGCGCCAACGGCGGGGCCAAATACCTGATCTGCAACGGAGACGAGGGCGACCCGGGCGCCTTCATGGACCGGAGCATCCTCGAAGCCGACCCGCACTCGGTCATCGAAGGGATGGTGATCGGGGCCAAGGCCGTCGGCGCGACCCAAGGCTTTGTCTACGTACGGAATGAGTACCCCCTGGCCATCAAGCGGATGACCATCGCCCTGGAACAGGCCCGCGCTTACGGCCTGCTGGGCCAGGACATCCTGGGCACGGGCTTCGACTTCGACATCAAAATCGTCCGGGGAGCGGGCGCCTTCGTCTGCGGCGAGGAAACGGCCCTGATCGCCTCGGTCGAGGGCCGGTTGGGCGAGCCGCGTACCCGTCCTCCCTATCCCGCCCAGAGCGGGCTGTGGGGCCAGCCGACCGGCATCAACAACGTCGAGACCTGGGCCAACGT
>DAIPLF010000351.1:0-2817 GCA_036769375.1 Candidatus Aminicenantota bacterium
TTTGGCAAAAGAAGGCTCCGCCCTAAAAGCAGCAAACAGCGCGTCGGATCTAAGGGCCGGCACGTCACGCCAGCCTAGAACCTCGGCCCGGCGGAGGTTTTCGAGAGCCTCCTCCTTTTTGTTCAACAGGGCAAAATAGCCGGCCACATCATAATGGAACTGAGCGTCACAGCCCTCCCATATCCAGTTGAAATCGAAGCCCTGTTTTGTCTTGTAGAGGTCCACCGCTTTTTCATAATGCTTCTTTGACTCGGAGACATCGCCCAAGGCAAAGTATGCCCTGGCCTGGCCCAGATACGCCCTCAGCAAAAAAAAGCCGACGCCCAGCGACCGAGGGTTCCGAAAGATGAGAGTCTCCGCTCTCTTGAATTCAAAGAGAGCTTCATCGTACCGGTCTTGCTGAAAATAGAGAGTCCCGAGGCCGCAGTAGGTCAACGATTTGAAAGGCTCCCGGTAGATGTGATCCACCGCCTCCAAAAGGGCCAGCGAGCGCTGGTACCAGGACAGGGCCTCGTCGCGGCGACCCTGGCGAAGTCGAAGATTCCCCATCATGGTGAGGGCGCCGACGAATCTCAAAGTCACCGGTCTTCCGGACTTCTCGATGGCCGCGGCTTGAGAAAGGGCCTCATCGGCCTCATCATACAGGCCGCGCAGCAGATAGATCCAGGCCGCGTTCATGTGGGCGGCTTCTTGATTTGGCTGAAGCTGGCGATTGATATTGAAGTGCTTGACCGCACGCTTATAATCTTTGATTTTGTACTCTATGGCCGCTTGAAGCATGAACGCCACGCCGAGAAAGTAATGGGCGAGGAAGTTATCAGGTTCAAGCTGAACGGCTTTTTCGCCTGATTGGACGGCCTCCACAAAGCGCCAGTCTCGCGCGTAGCCGTAGGTCAGCCACAAATAAGGGTCAGCGATGTCGGGGTCGTGCCGGATCGCTGTCTGCAAATAGGAGATCCCCTTTTCGAGGTCTTCATGGTTTGTGAGGGCGATGTACTGCATCATATAGATGCTTCCGAGCCCGGAGTAAGCCAGGGCATAGCCGGGATCAAGGTCGAGAGCCTTCTGGAAATATTCTATGGCCTTGGGAAGGTCCTCTTTGCCCATTTGAAGAACCAATTGGCGGCCGCGGACATAATATTCGTAGGCTTCCACTTCGACGGTTTCAGCCCTCTCGATCTTCCTGCGCGCTGAGTCGGAGACCTCGATTTCCAAGGTGCCGATCAGCCGGATTACGATTTCATCTTGAAGCCTGAAGATGTCTTCCATCGTCCCGTCGACCTTGGCCGAGCCGGCCAGGTTCCCGCTGGCCACATCGGTAAAATGGGCGGTCATCCGGACGGCCCTAGCGATTTTCTGGAATCCTCCCCAGACGATCCAGCGCACTCCCAGTCGTCGGCCGAGGTCGATGACGGATTCCTCGTTGACCTTCTTGCCGCCGAGCGCTTTCTGGGCTTGGAGGACTTTTTCCCGGCTGACCACGGAAAGAGAGGAGATTTTTTTAAGGTCAACCGTGACGGTTTCGGCGATGCCGTCCGAAAGCCACTCCATCTCGGAGTCCGCGGAAATGTTCAAGAAGTTGATCACGGCCACGGAGTTTTCTTTTGTCTTTGCGCTCCCTGGGATATCTTCTTGAATGATGGGAGCTCCGGCTTGGGCTCTTTCGAGATCGGTCAGCATTCCCTCAGCAGAATCGTACCTCTGGGTTGGATCTTTTGCCAATGCTCTCTTCAGGATATATTCGAGCTCCGGCGCAACGTTCTCGTTCAGCTCCGAAGCCGGCCTGGGGCTCGTGTTGAGAATGGAGTGGATCATAGCCTGTTCATTCGCGCCCCGGAAAGGCAGCTTTCCGGTCAACATTTCATAGAGCACCACTCCCAGCGCCCATATGTCCGTCCTCCGGTCGACATCTTCCCCCCGCGCTTGTTCGGGGGACATGTAGGCCGCGGTGCCCATCACCGTTCCCGTCCGGGTGAGGGCTAGGTTATCGCTGAGCTTGGCCAGGCCAAAGTCCAAGATCTTGGCGGTTCCCTCAACCGTGACGATGATGTTCGCGGGCTTGATGTCCCTGTGGATGATGCCCTTCTTGTGGGCTTGGCCCAGTCCCCTGGCCACTTGGATCCCTAAGTCGATCGCCTCTTGGACAGGCTGAGGGCCCCGCTTTGTTTTTTCCCTTAGACTTTCCCCTTCATAATAGGCCATGACGATGAACGTCCGGCCGTCCTCCGTTTCATCGATCTCGTGGATCGTACAGATGTTCGTATGATCGATCCGGGATGCCGCTTGGGCTTCCTGGACGAAGCGCTCCCTCGCTTCAGGATCTCGAGTCAATTCGGGAGGGAGAAATTTCAGGGCGACTGGACGTTTGAGCCTGGTGTCTTCAGCCTTGTAGACAACCCCCATGCCTCCTCTTCCCAGCTCTTGGATGACCTTGTACTTGGTCTCCAACGCGCTTCCCAGAAAAGGAGATGCTGCCGCAGGCCGAAGGGTTTTTGTCCGCATGGTCAAGCGATCTCCTCGGGACGGTCAAGAGCAGGGAAGGGGAATTCCTTCGATCATACCCAAAGACTATCCACGGCGCAGGGGAAAGTCAAACCACATGAGGTTCTCCCCCGCCCTCCCGCTTACCATTATGAAGCCACGGCAGGAGTGATCATTGTCCCCAGGGCCTGTAAGGGACAACTTCGGGGGCGGCTTTGCCGGCGTAGCGGAAAATAGGGAAGGTGCCGCCCGTCTCCGGTACGAGCCCGTACTTCCAGTACCGGATGAGGCCGAACTCCGACTGCGGTTCGAGGAGACAGGGAACGAGGTTCGCCG
>DAIPLF010000037.1:0-10221 GCA_036769375.1 Candidatus Aminicenantota bacterium
AGGCATGAACAGCAGGATCCTAGGACAGGCTCTCTCAAAGGCCGAGCTGATCATTCCCGTCGGCGCGCTCCTTTTTGTTTTGGCCGGCCTGGTCCTGGGGCAATCCAACGACCGGAGTCTCCAGAGCCTGATCGCAGGGGAGCGGGCCTTCTCCAAGCTGTCCGAGGAAAAGGGGATCAAAGAGGCTTTCCTCACTTACCTTGCGGACGACTCCATCGTCTTCCGGCCAAGGCCGGTTCCCGGAAGAAAGGCTTATGAGGCCGCGCCGGATGATTCGCCGGCGCTTCTGACCTGGGAGCCCGCTTACGCCGAGGCCGCGCTCGATGGAGACCTGGGCTATACGACCGGGCCCTATGAGCTCAAGAACAGGAGTGATCCGGGAGCCCAGCCCCGCTACGGGCATTATGTCTCTATCTGGCAGAAACAGCCCGGCGGAGTCTGGAGGGTGGTCCTGGATGCGGGCGTCCAACATCCCCAGCCGGGGTTTAGGCCTATGGAGGTTATGACCAGGAGGGAAACGGGCCGGCCCAAAACGCTCGTCAAGGTCGATAAGTTCAGAGAACTGAATCATCTCCTCCAGGTGGAGGCTGACTTTTCAGCCCGGGCGGCAGCCGAGGGAGTCCTGGCCGCCTATACAGCCTTTGCCGATAGCGATATCCGCCTCTATCGGGACGGGTCGCTGCCTGAATCAGGATTCGAAGCCGTGCGCCAGGCCGCCTCGAAGAGTCCGGGGAGGTCGACCTGGGGTCCTATGGACGGGGATGTCTCCCGGTGGGGGACACTGGGGTTTATTTTTGGAACAACGGAAACCAGAAATGGCGATGGGGCCGGCGCCCCGGGGGCCCTTTCGAGCTATCTGCGGGTCTGGAGAAAAAGCCCGGAAGGCATCTGGAAGATCGCCCTCGATTTAGCCGTTCCCATCCCCCGGGAATAGTTGAGGTGCATCCGTGAGACAAGGAGCTCGTGTCAGGTTTGGTCTTTGGGCGGTCGCCCTCGTCTTTTTGTTTAACCCGGTTCCTGCCCAGGTCCCTTGCGGTGAGGAAAGGGACCGGGACTCCTGGCAGCAGCCGGAGAAGGTCATGGATGCCATCGGCGTTCAGGCGGGGATGACCATCGGCGAGGTCGGTGCCGGAAACGGTTATTTCACTTTCAAGCTGGCCCGGCGTGTCGGGGAGTCCGGCTTGATCTACGCCAATGATATCGACCAGAACGGCCTCCGGAACATAGAGACTGGAGCCAAGCGGAGGGAGGTCAAAAACATCATCACAGTGCGAGGAGAAGTGGACGATCCTCTTTTCCCCGCCGGTGTTATGGACCTCGTGATCATGGTCTATGTGTTCCATGAGTTGGCCGAACCCGTGCAACTCCTCCAGAACCTGAAACCCTCGCTCAAACCCAACGCCCCTGTGGTGATCCTGGAGCGCGACCCGGGCAAGATCTCTGGCAGTTCGCGCCATTTTTGCGACCAAGACCAGATCCTGAAGTTGACCTCTGAGGCGGGTTTCCAACTCGTCCGGGTTGAGACGTTCCTGTCGAGGGACAATATCTACATCCTCCAGGCGGGAAACTCTATACGGCCAACAGGAAACGACGATAGCCCCATTCAAGAGGGCCTGCCACTCCCTGCCGTTTCTCACTATGACCTGAAATTCAACTTGTTTTTGAAAGAAAACAGGCTTGAGGCTGAATCTCTGATGAAGGTAAGGAATGATGGCCCGGCCGACGCGTCCGAGATTCCCTTCGTCCTCTATCGCCTGTTCGATGTCGTGGAAGTCACGGATGAAAAGGGAAAGGCCCTGATTTTTAATCAAGTCGTGGTCAAGCTCTCCGACGAGAAGAGCCTTCAGGTCAACCTTGTGTCTGTCAAGTTGAGCAGGCCGCTTGCGCCGGGAAAAACCGCCTCCGTCCGGCTGAAATACGAAGGCGCCCTTTGGGGGTACCCCGAGGTGATGGCCTATGTGCGGGACCGGATCGACGAGGATTATAGCCTTTTGCGGCCGGATGCACTGGCCTATCCCATGCTGGCCCGGGCCTCTTTTCGGAGCCTCATGACGGCTTACCGCTCCCAATTCACCTACCGGGTCGAAACTGCAGTCCCTGCCGGGTATGTCGTCGCCTGCGGGGGCAGACCTCTCGAGACCAGGCATAATTCGGATACCAGCATTTTCACTTTCGAAAGCTATACGCCGACCTGGCGGATCGATGTTGCGGCCGCCAAATTCAAGATCATCGAGGATGAAAGCCGCAAGATCCGGGTCTTTGCCATCCCCGAGGATGAAGGCGAAGCCCGGAGGGTTATCGAGGCGGCCCAAAACTCATTCCGGTTTTATTCTGGGCTCTTTGGCGAGCTCGACGACTTTCCTGGATTCACCATCATCGAGATCCCCCAAGGCTGGGGATCGCAGGCCAGCGACTTCTATATCCTCCAGGCCGCTGCCGCTTTCCGCGACAAGGGGAGGACCTCCGAGCTCTACCATGAGATCGCTCATAACTGGAATGCCCGGGCCAAGGCCGGGATCCAGCGCTGCCGCTACTTTGACGAAGCCTTCGCCTCCTATTTCCAGGGGCTGGCGATCAGGGAGTTCGAGGGGCAAGCGGCTTTCGAAGCGTACATGGCCAGACTCCGGGACCACTTCCTCCAGTCGTGCGGGAAGGATGAAAGAAACGGCTCTACTCCCATCGCGGATTACTGGAGGGAAGAGCGCGGCGAAAACTCCTACACAAAAGGAGCCTGGTCGCTTTTTGTCCTCCATCAGGTTATCGGGGATCCGGCCTTCCGGTCGCTTATCCGAGACCTCCTGGGGGAATTCCGAAACCGGGAGGCCGACTTCGCGGACTTCCAGGGCCAGGCCGAAAAAGCGGCCGGCAGAAGCCTGGACCGATTCTTCAAGGAGTGGATCTTCGGTGCCGAGTCTTCAAAACTTCTTCAAGATAACGCGGATATCGGCAAGATCGTCGGGCGGTATCGATAAACATTCTGGGGCGTTCCGCTTCTGACGGAGGGCGTCGATACCCTCGAGATGGACAAAAGGAGCATGCCCATGAAGCTCAAAGATTTCAAGATCACTGTGACCTGTGTCGAAGGAGCGTGCAGCCGGGCCGAAGCGGGGACGGAGTTCTTCGTCCGGAATGCGCGCCTCGAGATCCCGGCGGGCCAGAGCGTCTGTCTGTTCGCCCTGGGAAGCATTCTTGCGCCCTTGATCGCGGCTAGCGTCCCGACCGACGCAGAGAACAACATCCTGAGCATCACCCGCGAGTTTCAATGCCCCGACCCCTTGTCCAAGGTCATCATGCGCATCGATGATATTGAGCCGACCTGAGAAGCCACAAGGACGCCTGCTCAACGCGTCTGGGACACGAGAAACACACCGAGCACGATCAGGAAGGCCCCCAGCCAGCGAAGAGCCGAGATATGCTCCTTGAAGAAGATGGCTGAGGCGATGACGATCAGTGCGTACATAAAGCAGACCATGAGGTTGGAATAGCTCAGCTCGAAGCGGGAGAGGACGACAAGCCAGAGCAAAGCGCCAGCGGCGGAGAGGATCGTTCCCGCGAGCACCGGCCAGGAGCTCAGGGCCCGGACAAAGAAGTGGAAATCCACCTTCTGGCCCCCGAATCCGGCCAGGCCCCATCTTAGAAGGACCTGAGCGGACGTCCAAAGGGCGATGACCAGTAGGAACAGGCCGATTTCCTTCATTTGCTCGCTCCTCATCAGGATTCTCGCTCTATTTTAAGTCCCCCGGCGCGGACTGCGGCTCGATAAAGGCGACTTCTCCATTGCGCGCCCAAAAGCGAGCGCCAATATATCGCCCCTCCCGGCGAATGTCAATGTCGCGCGGAGGTCGGTTGCCATTCCGCTGTTTTTGAGATATAAACGGTGACTTGAAGCCGATGAATCGAGCCGTCGACCGCAGCTCGCTGCGCACCTGGATCGATCTCGACTTGACCGCGCTCGCCCATAACGTTCTCACTTTTCGCTGCCTCCTGCCGCCGGGCTGCCGGCTGATGGCCGTCTGCAAATCGAACGCCTATGGGCACGGGCTCTACGACCTTGCTCCGGCGCTCCAAGAGATCGGGGTGGACTGGTTCGGGGTCGACTCGATCGTCGAGGCCGTGACCCTGAGGCAAGAGCGCATCCGCAAGCCGATCCTTGTTTTGGGCTACACCCTGCCCAGCCGGTTCGCCCAAGCCGAGCTTCACAGGGTCAGTCTGACCGTTTCCAACCTGGAGAATCTCCGCGCGCTCTGTTCCCCGCCGGACAGGCGCCATCTGAGAATCCATTTTAAGATCGATACCGGGATGCACCGCCAGGGCTTTCTTCCATCCCAATGGGACGACGCGCTCGGGCTTGTCCGGGAGTGCGGCCGGCGCATCGAAGTTGAAGGGGTCTACACCCACTTCGCGGCCGCCAAGGATCCGAGCCGCAGAGAATTCACCGAGCAGCAGATCCGGGTGTTCGAACGAGCCGTCGCCCGGCTCAGGAAATCCGGCCTGAAACCCCTCCGCCATGCCAGCGCGACGGCCGGGGTGCTGAACTACCCTGAGGCCTCCTATGACCTCGCCCGGGTCGGAATCGGGCTCATGGGCTATTGGCCGTCTGCAAAAACGAAACAGGCCTGGGAGAGAAAGATCGTCCTGAAGCCCGTGCTTGCCTGGCGGACCATCATCTCCGAGATAAAGACGCTCCGAAAAGGGGCGGGCATCGGCTACGATTTGACCAAGACCCTGCAGCGGAGATCCCGGGTCGGGATTTGTCCCATCGGCTATTGGCACGGCTTCCCGCGAAGCCTCTCCTCCGTGGGGGAAGTCTTGGTCAGAGGCCGCAGGGCCAGCGTCTTGGGGACCGTCTCCATGGACATGATCGTCATCGATCTGAGTCAAGTCGAAGGTGCCTGCGTCGGCGACGTGGTCACCGCTATCGGCCGGGATGGTCATGAGGAGATCACGGCCGCTGAGGTCGCCGGCCGGGCGGGTGTCTCCCCTTACGAGCTTCTCACCCGCCTCAATCCGCTGATCCAGAAATTCACCATCGGATGACGAGGGGAAGCTCAAATCTCCCCGGGGAGTCCTGACCATTGAGGTGGCCTATGATCCGGGAGAGTCAAATCCTGGGGGCCGAGGCGCGTAAAGAACCTTTACAGCAGGGAGAGCTTTCGTGCCTCTATCCGGGATAACCTATTAATTATCAATTGGCTAGAGAGATACCAACCTGGCATAAATCTTGCTCAATTTGCATTTGAAATAGTTCTTCCCTATGCTAAAGAAAAACCCGATGTCATTTCCGAGAGCTCGGATCGTCCTTTTACTCGCTCTAGCCCTGACAGGTTTCAGTCTGCTTCTGCAAAGCCGGGTTCCCCGCGGTCAGGTCGAGGCGGTCAGGACCGGAGGGACCTTGCATGTGCGGACGTTCACTCTCAATCCTTTTGAGCCGGAATTCGACCCCGCCGGGTCGGCCCATGTCTTCATCCTGAACCAGATCTATGACGGCTTGGTCAGGTTGGATAGGAATTTGCGCCCCGTTGGGGCTCTGGCCGATTATTGGATGATCTCGGCTGATGGGAAGCTCTATACCTTTTTTCTCAGGAAAGGAGTGAAATTCCATCATGGCCGGGAGCTCGAAGCCGAGGACGTTAAGTTCTCTCTGGAAAGGCTGGTTCATAGGGACACCAAAGGGACGTTCTACCAGCTCCTGACCACCAAGGTCGTCGGCGCCCAGGAATACCGGGATGGCACGGCCCCTGAGGTGACCGGGTTCAGAGTTCGTGACAAATACACCTTCGAGATCCTTTGGAAAAACCCGTATGTTTCCGCGCTTTACCTCCTGAGCATGGATTTCTGCAAGGTCCTTCCCCGCGACTTGGTCATGAGCCAGGGACGCGGTTTTTTCAGAAAGCCCTCCGGCACAGGCCCTTTTAAGTTTGCCAACTGGTTGAGAGGCTCGAGGCTGGAGATCAGAGGCGTTCGGCTCGAACGAAACAACGATTATTTTTCCAGGAAGGCTTATCTCGGGGCCATCGAATTCAGCCCCTTTTACACCCCGGAGGAATTCCTGGAGGAAAAGGTGGATATCATTCCCTATATGTCCGAGGCCCTGTCGGGGCGCAAGATCCAGGTCCTGGAGGGGGAGACTTTCACCACGGCTTTCTTGATGATGAGCTGTCATCTGGCTCCCCTGGATAAACCGGCTGTTCGTCGGGCCATCTCCCTGGCGGTCAACAAAAAGGAGGTCGCGAAGACCGCTTTCCGGATGGACACGAACCCTCATGTGACCGACAATTTCATACCGCCGCGGCTGCCGGGCTTCTTCCCCGAGGAAAACCAGCCGGGGTTCAACCCGGAGGAAGCGAAAAAAATACTGACGCAGGAGGGCTTTGCAGGAGACGGCTCTTTTCCCCGGCTCACCCTCTTCATCCAGGAGGACGGGAGAGACGGTCCGGCCAAGTTCTATGAAGTCCTCAAAGAGGAGCTGGCAGTCCTGGGGATCGGTCTGCGGCTGAGAATGTACCGGAGCTGGGAGGAGATCCGGGCTTCAAAAGAACCCTATTTGGTTCTTCTGCATTGGAGCCTGGACTTCCCGGATCCTGAGAACATTGTCCTTCCGCTGTTCTTTTCGAGCGCGGTGCTCAATCAGAGCCTGCTTCGCTACTCCAATCCGCAGCTGGACGAACTGGCCAGGACGGCCGAGGTGGAGCAGAGCCGGACGGAACGGATCGCCCTTTTCCATAAGATCGAAGCCCTTCTCCAGGCGGACATGCCGGCCGTGCCGCTGTTCTCCAGGCAGCATCGGCTGGCCCTTCAGCCCTATGTGCGGGGTGTCAAACCCCCTCCGCTCGGGTTTTTCTATCTCGACGCCAAGGATATCTGGCTGGATAAATGAGAATTCTCAGGCCGCGCCTTAAGATCTCTCTCTACACCCGGTTCATGATCGCCATCACCTTCATCCTGATCTTTCTCGTCGGCTCCATCCTTTTCCTCATCGAGCGGAGAGAGGTCCGGACGATCTTCGAGGAGACGAAAAGAAGGGGCATACTGATGGCCAGGTCCATCGCCAGCCTGAACCTGGAGAGCCTCACCTTTTGGGATGCGGCCGGGATCAAGAGCAACATCGAACGGGAAACCGACGAAAGCCTGATCTACGTCGTCGTCTACGACAAGTTCCGGAACCCCTATGTATTCAACGACCTCATCCGCGACAAGGAGGATATCAAAGGAACCAGCCGTCTGCCGGAAAAAGTGAGCGAGGAGATGTCGGCCGCCGCGAGGAGGGATTTCTCTCTGGGCAGCAAGGTGGTTCCCCTCATCGAGATCGAGGTGCCCGCGTTCGCGGAGGGCTCGCCGGATTACTGGGGCTCGGTCAAGGTGGGGCTATCGCTCGAGGAAAACCAGAAAGAGATCCGTCGGACCAGACTGATGCTCATCCTCATCGGCTGCAGCGGGTTTCTCCTGGGACTCGTGGGAGCCGGGATCCTGGCCAAGCGGATCACCGGACCTCTACAGAAGCTTGTCGAGGGGACCGTGCGCATCTCCCAGGGGGATTTCACCCAGACGATTTCCGTCACCTCCCGGGACGAGATCGGCGACCTGGCCCGGAGCTTCAACGAGATGACCAGGGATCTTCTGGAGACGCGCCGGCGGATGGAAGACGCCAACCGCAGGCTCATCCAGGCCGAGAAGCTGGCCTCCATCGGGCGTATCTCGGCTTCCATCGCCCACGAAATCCGCAATCCTCTGACATCGGTCAAGCTCAACATCCAGAAACTCCAGCAGAGCGAGCGCCTGGACGAGGAGGAAAAGGAGCACCTCGGAATCTCCCAGGAGGGGATCGGCCAGATCGAGAAGTTCATCAAGGAGCTGCTCAATTTCACCCGCGTCGCCGACCTCAACACGGAGCGGTTTTCTATGGTCCAGATCATCGAAGAGTCCCTGAAGCTGATGAGGAATTCCGTTGAGGAAAAGAAGATCGTCCTGGAGAAGCGCTTCGCGGCCGACCTCCCGGCTGTTGTCGTCGATGGGGATAAGATGAGACAGGTCTTCCTGAACATCCTGCGGAATGCCTTCGAGGCCGTGGAGGAAGGCGGCCGCATCAAGGTGGGGCTTTCCCGCTTGAAAGAGAACGGAGTCCCCATGATCAAGGTCCGGATCTCCGATAACGGCTGCGGGATCCCGGAAAAGGATTGGGAGAATATCTTCGAGCCTTTCTACACGACCAAGCCGTCGGGGTTCGGGCTGGGCCTGTCCAACGCCCGGAAGATCGTGGAGCAGCATCGGGGCTCGATCCGCATCGCCAAGTCAAGAGGGAAGGGGACGACCTTCGAGGTCTGTATCCCCTGCGAGGTGAAAGCATGAGATCCGTCCTCATCATCGACGATGACCCGCTGATCTGCAAAACGCTGTCCAGCCATCTTTCCAAGCAGGGCTTCGAGGTCCAAGTCGCGGAAGAAGGGGAGGAGGGGATCCGCAAGTTCCGGGAGTTCAATCCGGACATCGTCCTCCTGGATGTCCGCCTTCCCGGTGTCGACGGGCTCGAAGTTCTCAGGCAGATCCGGGAATTGAACAAGAAAACCTACGTGCTGATGATGACCGCGTTCGACGATATGAAGACGACCGTGCAGGCCATCAAGCTCGGCGCCTTCGAGTATCTCGTCAAGCCGCTCAACTATATCGACCTCGACCTGACCGTGGCCAAAGCCCTCCAGGTCAAAGCGCTGGAGCAGAAGGTCAGTTATCTCGTGGGGGAGAGACAGAAGGAATACACCATCGACAACATCATCGGCCGCTCCCCGCAGATGAGGGAGGTGTTCAAGCTGATCGGGTCGGTGGCCAACACGCGCACCAACGTCCTGATCCAGGGAGAGAGCGGAACGGGAAAAGAGCTCGTCGCCAAAGCGATCCATTATAACAGCCCCTACCGCGACGAGCCTTTCATCGTCATCAACTGCTCGGCCATCTCCGATACGCTGCTCGAGAGTGAGCTCTTCGGTCACTCCAAGGGCGCCTTCACCGACGCCGTCTCCGAGACCAAGGGCAAGTTCGAGATCGCCGGCAAGGGCACGCTGTTCCTCGACGAGATCGGCGACATCTCGCCCAACCTCCAGTCGAAGCTGCTGCGCGTCATCGAGACCCGGGATTTCATGAAGGTGGGCGGCGAAAGGATCCTGAAGACCGAGGCCCGGATCATCGCGGCCACAAACCACGACTTTAAGGCGCTCATCGAGAAAGGGCAGTTCCGGGAGGATCTTTATTACCGGCTGAAGGTGGTCGAGATCTTCCTCCCACCGCTTCGCGAGCGCAAAGAGGACATCCCTGAGCTCGTTGCCTATCTTTTGGAGAAGATCAACCGCGAGCTGCGCCGGAACGTGAGGAAGATCCCCGCTGAGGTCATGGCTGTGCTCCAGGATATGCCTTGGCGCGGCAACGTCCGGGAGCTCGAAAACGCGCTCACCCGGGCAGTCATCCTATCCAAGGGGGATGTCATTCTCAAGGAGGCTCTTCCCCTGGAGTTGCCGGATAAGAAGTTCTTCACTGGTGAACTTGTCCCGCTGCGCGAGGTGGAATGCAGCTACATCCAGCACGTTCTCGACGCCGTCCAGGGAAGCAAAACCCGGGCCAGCCAGATCCTCCAGATCAGCCGTCCCACGCTGGACAAGAAGATAAAGGAATGCCGGATGCGCCTCAACCTCCCCAACAGTTGAAGCCTCCCGCCTGTAAACGAATTTGACGAGGTGTAAACTTCCAGCGGCAAGCTCAAGCCGAAGGCCGGCTTCTCAGGGGGCTTCTCCTGGGAGGAAAACGGTCCCGATTTGGCACAAAACCTGCTTTCTCTAAAGGTGAAAGAGGTCATGGATGGCCGAGAAAAAGATCGTGGTCGTTGATGATGATGAGTCCATCCGGAAGACGTTTTATCTGTTGCTCAAGAAGCAATACCGCGTCTTTTTGGCCAAGGATTCAGAAGAGGCCCTGCGCGAGTTCAAGAGCCTGAAGTTCGACCTTCTCATCGCCGATCTCAGGCTGCCCCGGCTCAGCGGGCTGGAGCTCATCGCCCGCTTCCGAGACCTGGGATATCGCGGTGAGGCTGTCCTGATATCCGCTCATCCCGACTGCATCTCCATCGATGAGCTCAGCCGTCATGCCATCGGTCATTTTTTCGCCAAACCCCTGGACCTGAATGTCCTGAGCCGGTCGATCGAGTATCTGTTGCAGCAGAAAGAGGCCGTCGCCTAG
>DAIPLF010000352.1:0-2813 GCA_036769375.1 Candidatus Aminicenantota bacterium
CCTCCTATCCAACTGAAACGCTGAACTTCCCCGTTTACCCGCTGGTCTATGCCCAGTATGAGGACATCCCGACGCGGCTCTATTGGGCAGACGGACAGGTCATGACCACTTACAGGGACCGGTCTTTTTCTCTCGGAGCAGGCCTGGGTTTTCTGCTCAAGAAGAGTCTGAACCTGGAGCTGGCCTATGAATTCGAGAAGATGAACATCCATTCCCAGGAGGGGTTGGGTCCGCTGGAATCAAGTTCGGTCCTTGAACCAACCTTGAAGAAGATCGATTTGGCGGCCACCCTAGACACCCTGGATGACCCCAGAGACCCCAGGAGGGGAATCCTGTTTCGGTGGCGCTATGAAGGCAGCTACAAGTCCCTGGGATCGAAGCTCTCCTACGAGCTGGCCGAGGTGTCTCTTGAGCTTTACGGAACCTTCCTCAAGAAGAATACAGTCCGCTTGTATGGGTTTTGGGGGACATCCCGCGGGGATGTGCCTTTCTACAAGCATTTCAACCAGGGACGTCCGGCGACATTTATCGGGATGGACTACGACCAGCTTCAGGCAAACGCCATGAAGATCGTCAGGGTGGATTACGGCTACAGGTTCACGAGGTGGGTCCAGTTCAGGCTTGCGGCGAACGTGGCGCTAGGGGTGGAGAGGCGATGGCCGGGTACCACCGACTCGCCGGGCACTCTCCGGGGCATCGGCGCAGGAGTCGTGGTCAATACACCCCTGGGACTCTTGGAATTCTTCACCGGATTGGGGAGCAAAGGCCTCAGCGACCCGAACGCGCTGCGGGGTGTCTCCTACCTCCAGCTGGGCGCGCGCTTCTAAGCGGTCGTTATTCCTCTTCGGGCCTGACCCGGCCTTCCTTTACCGCCTCGGCGATGATCTTCTGCTGGAGATGCGCGGGGACTTCCTCATAGTGCGAAAACTCCATCAGGAACGATCCCCTGCCGCCCGTTATTGAAGTCAGCGTCGGCTCGAAATCCAGCATCTCGGCCATGGGCACCGTCGCCTTGATGATCCGCATGTTGCCCTTTTGCTCCATACCCTGAAGCTTGCCGCGGCGGCCGTTGAGGTTTCCCATGATGTCGCCCATGTAGGCTTCGGGCGTATAGACCTCGACATTCATGACCGGCTCGAGGATCGTGGGTTTGGCCTCTCTCATGGCCAGCTTAAAGGCTTTGGAAGCGGCGATCTTGAAGGCGATGTCCGAAGAATCGACTTCATGATAGGACCCGTCGTAGAGGATGACCTTGAAGTCGACGGCCGGGTAGCCGGCCAATACACCCTTTTTCCTGGCTTCGAGAAGGCCCTTTTCGACGGAGGGAATGAAGTTGCGCGGGATGGCGCCGCCAAAGATCTTGTCTTCAAAAATGAAGTCTTGTCCGCGGGACAAAGGCTCCATCTTGATCCAGACGTCCCCGAACTGGCCCCGGCCTCCGGTCTGTTTCTTGTGCCGGCCCTGGACGTCTGCCCTGCCTTTGATCGTCTCCTTGTAGGAGATCTTGGGTGGCTTCAGTTCGACGTCGACATTGTAGCGCTTTTTCAGTTTATCCGTGACGATCCGGACGTGGAGCTCGCCGCTGCCGGAAATCAGCAGCTGGCTGGTGTCCGGGTCGCGTTCGAACCGGACCGTCGGATCTTCCTCTACGATCCGGTGAGACGCTTGAGAGATGCGGTCCTCGTCGGCCCTGGACTTGGGCTCGATGGCGAACGAGATCGAGGGCTCGGGGAACTTGATAGACGGCAGGGCGACATCCGTCCCCTTCGCCGAGAGTGTGTCCCCTGTAGACGTCACCTTGAGCTTGGCCGTGGCCACGATGTCGCCGCACTTGGCCTGGCCCGCCGGGATCTGCTCCTTTCCCTGGAGGAAGAAAAGGCCTCCCAGCCTCTCATCAGTTTCCTTGGTGACATTGCTGACGATGCTGTCCGGGTTAAGCTTGCCCGAGTAAATGCGGAGCAGGGATATGCGCCCCGTGTAGGGGTCGGAAATGGTCTTGAAAACGAGGGCGGACAGGGGTTCGTCGACCGATAGCTTGACGCTTCCCGGCTGGCCCTTTACGGTCGCCTTGACCGACCCCCTGTCCAGGGGGGAAGGCAGCAGCTCGACCATGCCTTCGGCCAGGGGCTGAGCGCCGATGTTGGCCAGGGCCGAGCAGGCGAACACGGGATAAAGCTGGCGGTTGAAGACCGCCTTTTTTAGGCCGGAATGGATCTCTTCCGGAGAAAGCTCTCCTTTTTCCAGGTACTTCTCCATGAGCTTCTCGTCGTTCTCGGCGATCATCTCGATGAGCGCTTCCCTCTTCTTTGCGGCTTCGGTCTTCAGCGCGGCCGGGATGTCCTCTTCGCGGAATTTCCCGCTCTCGTCCCTCTCGAAAATCAGGGCCTTCTGCTTAATAAGGTCGATGACGCCGCTGAAATCCTTCTCCTCCCCTATGGGGATCTGCACGGGAACAGCCTCCCGACCGAAGAACTGCCCGATCGATTCCAGGGTCCGGTTGAAGCTGGCATTTTCCCGGTCGAGCTTGTTGATGACAAACAGCCGCGGCAGGAGGTCCTCCTCCAGCATCTCCCAGACCTTTTCCGTGCCCACCTCGACTCCGGAGACCCCATCGACCAAAACGGCCGCGCCGTCAACGGCTCTCAGGGAGGCCCGGGCGTCCCAGAGGAAATTGCTGTAGCCCGGGGTATCGATGCAGTTGATCCTGTGGCCGCCGGCTTCGAAGAAAGAGACCGCGGAATTGATCGAAATCTTGCGCTCGATTTCTTCCGGCTCGTAATCGGTGACGGTATTCCCCTTGTCCACTTTGGTCA
>DAIPLF010000038.1:0-10214 GCA_036769375.1 Candidatus Aminicenantota bacterium
GGTTCGATGACCGTTTTGCAGCGGTCGTGATGCCCGACCATGTGCGGATAGTCTTCGACCTTGATCAGCAACCCCTGCTCCCGCAGGCGGTCGACGACCCGGCGCCGGCATTCGAACCGGTCAAGTCCCTTGAACTCCGCTCCGGCCGCCTCGGTCATCTTTCCGGACCCGTCGATCACGATGACCTGCTCGAGTCCGTGGATCTTTCCCAACTCGAAATCCACGGGATCGTGGGCCGGGGTAACCTTGACCGCGCCGGTCCCGAAGTCCCTTTCCACGCGGGTGTCCGTGATGACCGGGATCCTGCGGCCCACCAGGGGCAGGAGGAGGATCTTCCCGTGGAAGGCCTGATACCGCTGGTCATCGGGATGGACGGCCACAGCAGTGTCCCCGAGCATGGTCTCGGGCCGGGTGGTGGCGACGATGACTTCCCCCTCTCCCTCGAGTAGGGGATACTTGATGTGGTAAAGCTTGCCCTGGAGTTCTTTGTGCTCGATCTCGATATCGGAGAGCACCGTGTTGCATCGCGGGCAGCGGTTGACCAGATAATAATCGCGGTAGATGAGACCCTCCCGGTACAGGCTGACGAACACCAGGCGCACGGCCCGGGAAAAGCCCTCGTCCATGGTGAAGCGTTCCCGCGACCAATCCAGCGAGCAGCCGAGTTTCTTAAGCTGGCCGGTGATGATGCCGCCGTACTTTTGCTTCCAGTCCCAGGCGATCTTGAGGAACTCCTCGCGGCCGAGCTGCTCCCGGCTCAGACCTTTCTCCTTGAGGCCCTGCTCGATCACGTTGTGAACGGCGATCGAGGCGTGGTCGGTGCCGGGGAGCCAGAGGACGTTATACCCTTTCATCCGCTTCCAGCGCGAGATGATATCAGGCAGGGTGAAGCAAAGCGCATGTCCCATGTGCAGCGACCCCGTGACATTAGGGGGGGGAAGGACCAGCGAAAACTTCGGCTTCGTCGAGGGGACTTCGGGTGTGAAAAGGCCTGTTTCCAGCCAGAAGCGGGACCAGCGTTCTTCCACCGGCTTGGGGTCGTAGGATTTATCCAGGATCTTCATCTCTATTCCTTCTCCCTATCCAGGCACTCTTTGAGCTCCGCCCGGAGAGACGCCTTGAGCCTTTTCTCCAGCTCCCTCTCCATGGATAGGATTTCGTCCCGAAGGATCGTCCTGATCTTTTCCTCGACCTCGTCCTTCGACCGGGAGGAGGCAGGAGGCGGGATAAACTCTTCCTCCTGAAACAGAGGGAGGGCGTCGGCGGCAGGAGCCTCTTCTAGGAGGGCCTCCTCGGGGAAAGATGGCGGGGACTTCTTGCGGTCGATGATCTCCCGGACGAGCCCGGCCAGGCTCTCGGAGTCGAACGGTTTCTGAACGATCTCGTCGTAGTCGATCCCCTGCAGTCTTTCCATGTCCAGGGACTCGAAGGCGTTTTTGATCAGGATAAGACCGGCCTTGCGGAACTCCTCCCGGCTCCGCAGGTAGCGGCCCACTTCGTAGCCGTCGCGCGAGGGGAGAGCCAGGCCGAGAAGGACGGCGTCGGGATCGATCCGAGCGAGCGACTCGATCGTCCGGAGCCCGTCATCGAACGTATGGACCTCAAAATCCGGCTCGGTGAAGGCCATCTGGACGACTTTCTGGACGGATGGGCTCGCCTCGGCCAGGATCACTTTGTACGGCATATTGAATCCAAAAATGCAAAATGAAAACGCCTCTAATTATCCTTATTCCTCTGCTTCTGTCAAACCTAGAACCGGGGACGTTCCCCAAGGTACCACCCTGCACTCTTTATAAGCGAAGGGGGAGAGGAGTGAACAAACCTCCGGCCAATGTAGGGTGGGACTTTGGGGAACGTCCCCTAGTATTCGATGAAGACAGAATTCTCCCCCAGCAGCTGCTCGACGCCGCGGGTAAGCTCGTCGGACGGGAAGACGCTGCGGACTTCGATGGACTGGGCGAGAACGCGGTAGGAATGGGGGGTTTCCAGCTCGAAGAAGACGGGACATTCGCCGGGATTCTTCTCCAGGAGCTCCTTGAGCTCCCTGATGACCGATTCCTCGAGGCCGGGAAGGAAGATCCGCAGGATGACCTTCTTAGCCTGCTTCTGGAAGGCCTCGGTGAGCGGCATGACCTCGTTCAGGCTGATGCGGCGGTTGTCCCCCTCCCCCATGAAGCGTCCCCTGACCCAAACGAGGTTCCCTTCCCTCAGGCATTCGAAGTGCTTCCTGAAGCTGTCGGGGAAGGCCACAACGTCGATCCGGCCGCTCAGGTCCTCCAGGATGAAGGTGGCCATGCGCTCGTCCTTCTTGGTCTTGACGAACTTGATGGCGCTGATGATCCCGGCGACCCGGATCTCGCTGTTGAAATCCTTTTCTTCGTCAAGCTGGTTGAGGGAGTGGGAGGTGAGCTTGCGCAGCCGCTTCTCGAACTGGGCCAGAGGATGACCGGTGATATAGAAGCCCAAGGCGTCCTTCTCATAGGAAAGGAAAAGGGATTCGTCCCATTCCCGCATCTCCCGGACCTCGGCCGGGATCTCCGGCTCCGCGAGCTGGCTCCCCCCGAAGAGCAAGCTCTGCGGCGTCTGTTTCATCTTTTGGAGCCCGTGGCCGTAGTCGATCATCGTATCGATGAGGTGGAACGATTGGGAACGGCGCCAGCCCAGCGAGTCGAAGGCCCCGGCCTTGATCAGGCTCTCCAGGACTTTTTTATTGACGACCCTCTGGTCGGTTCCGGCCGCGATATCGAAGGGCGACCGGAATCCGCCCCGCCTGGTCCTCTCCCGCAGGACCTCGCGGGCTGCCGTCTCGCCGACGTTCTTGACGGCGGCCAGGCCGAACCGGATCTCGCCGTTCTTCACCGTAAAATTGAAATCGCTCTCATTGACGTCGGGCGGCAGCACCTTAATCCCCATGTTCTGGCATTCGTTGATGTACTTGATGACCTGGCTGGTCGCCCCGCGCTCGGCCTCCGAGGTCAGCAGGGCGGCCATGAAGTGGGCCGGATAGTGGGCCTTGAGGTAGGCGGTCTGGTAGGCGAGATAGGCGTAAGCGGCGCTGTGTGATTTGTTGAACCCGTATTCGGCGAAATGGCGGATCTGGTCGAAGATCTTGTTCGCCTTGGCGGGGCTGATGCCCGTCTTGCGGGCGCCCTGGACGAACCTCTGTTTCTGCGCCTTCATGATGCTGGTGACTTTTTTTCCCATGGCTTTGCGCAGGATGTCCGCTTCAGCCAGAGTGAAGCCCGCCAGCATGGTGGCGATCTTCATGACCTGTTCTTGATAGACGATGATGCCCCGAGTCTCTTCCAGGACGGGTTTGAGCTCGGGCAGTTCATAGGCGATCTGGTCGGGATGGTTCTTGCGCTTGACGAACTCGGCCGTCATGCCGCTGTTGAGGGGGCCCGGGCGGTACAGGGCATTGAGGGCGATGAGGTCACGGAAGCCCTCAGGCTTGTAGTTCCGCAGGAGGTCCTTCATTCCCGAACTCTCGAACTGAAAGACGCCGTCCGTGTTCCCAGCCTGAAAAAGGGCGAACGTAGCCTCGTCGTCAAGCGGCACGGACTCAGGGTCCACCTTCTCGCCCAGGTTCTTCGCGACGAGCTCGACCGTATCCCGGATGACCGTCAGGTTGCGCAGGCCCAGGAGGTCCATCTTGAGCAAACCGATGGTCTCGATATCGCCCATGGCGAACTGGCTGGTGATCTCGCCCTTGACCGATTGATAGAGGGGCATGAACTCGACGAGGGGCCGAGGGGTGATGACGATCCCGGCGGCATGGATCGAAGGATGACGGACCTGGCCCTCGAGGTTCCGGGCCACGGCCAGCAGGTGGGCGATCTTGGCGTTCTTGTCGCGGAGCTCCTTGAGCTGGGGGATCTTTTCCAGGGCGCCGTCGATGGTCGCCTCCGGCCCGACAGGCGGGATCATCTTGGCGATCCGGTCCACTTCCGGCAGGGGGACCTCGAGCACGCGGCCGACGTCCCGGATGGCCGCCCGGGCGGCCATCGTCCCGAAGGTGATGATCTGAGAGACGTTTTCGCGGCCGTATTTGTTGGTTACGTAGTCGATGACCTCACCCCGGCGCCTGGCGCAGAAATCGATGTCGATGTCGGGCAGGCTGATGCGTTCGGGGTTGAGGAAGCGCTCGAAAAGAAGGTCATACTCGAGAGGGTCGATCTCGGTGATGCCGAGACAGTAAGCCAGGAAGCTGCCGGCGGCCGAGCCGCGGCCGGGGCCGACCGGGATATCCCTCGACCGGGCCGTCTGAATGAGGTCCCAGACGATCAAAAAATAGCCCTCGAAACCCATCTGGTTGACCAGCCTGAGCTCCCTCTCCAGCCGATCCTGGTAGTCCTCGATGGGGTGGGCCAGCTGGCCCTTTTCCCACTTCGGCTTGAGCTCTTCCAGCCGGAGCTTGAACCCTTCCTTGGCCACAGAGGCCAGGTATTCATCGAGCGGCATCTCCCCGGGCGGCTTGAACTGGGGCAGGAAATGGCCCCCCGCAGGAAAATCGAAATGGCACTGGGAGGCGATATGCGTCGTGTTCTGGATGGCCTCGGGGACTTCCTTGAAAAGCTCGGCCATCTCGGCGCCGGACTTGAAATAGAACTCCTGGGAGGTGAAGCGGATCCGGTCCTGGTCGCTCACCTTCTTGTTGGTCTGGATGCAGAGGAGGACATCGTGGCTTTCAGAATCTTCCTTGCGCAAATAGTGGATATCGTTGGTCGCCACGAGCGGAAGGCCGAGCTTTCCCGCGAGCCGGACGAGCTTGGGATTGACGGCCTTCTGAGCCGGGAGGCCATGGTCCTGGAGCTCGATATAGAAGTCTCCCTTGGCGAAAAGCGAGGAATATTGGCCCGCGGCCTTCTCTGCAGCCTCCTCGTTCTCCCTCTCCAGGTAATAGGAGACTTCGCCCTTGAGACAGCTGGAAAGCCCGATCAGCCCCTCCGCGTGGCCGGAGAGGAGCTCCTTGTCGATCCGCGGTCGATAATAGAAGCCCTCGATGTAGGCCTTGCTCAGAAGGCAGCAGAGGTTCCGATACCCCAGCTCGTTCTTGACGAGAAGGACGAGGTGAAAATGATGCGGGTCGCGGCTGTCGCCGGTCTTGTCCAAGCGGCTGCGGGGCGCCACGTAGATCTCGCAACCTAGGATGGGCTTGACGTCGCGAGCCTTGGCCTCTTTGAAGAAGCTCACCGCCCCGAAGATGTTCCCGTGGTCGGTCAGGGCCACAGCCGGCATTTTGTTCTCGTAGGCCGCCTCCACAAGGGCGGCCGTCTTGGCGGCACCGTCCAGTATGCTGTACTCGGAGTGGTTGTGAAGATGGATGTATGAGTGTTCCATTATTATCTACAGACGCTTATTCCCATTCGATCGTCGCAGGGGGTTTCGTCGTCACATCGTAGACCACCCGGTTGACGCCTTTGACCTCGTTGACGATGCGCGTCGAGATCCGGGACAGGACCTGCGATTCAACCGGGAACCAGTTGGCCGTCATCCCGTCGACACTCTGGACAAGCCGCAGGACGACGACCTGGTGGTACGTCCTCTGGTCGCCCATCACACCCACCGAGCGCACGGGAAGGAGGACGGCAAAGGCCTGCCAGAGCTTGTGATAGAGCCGGGCCTTGCGGACCTCCTCGAGCAGGATGCGGTCGGCCTCGCGGAGGATGGCGATGCGCTCCCCCGTGACCTCCCCCACGATGCGGACCGCCAGGCCGGGCCCGGGAAAAGGATGCTGAGCGATGAATTCGCGGTCGATGCCAAGCTCCCCGGCCAGTACCCTGACCTCGTCCTTGAAGAGCTCGCGGAGAGGCTCGACCAGGCGGAAACGGAGCCCCTTCGGGAGTCCGCCGACGTTGTGGTGCGATTTGATCGTGGCCGAAGGACCCTTGACGGGCGCGCTCTCGATGACATCCGGATAGATCGTTCCCTGGGCCAGGAATTCCGCCCGGCCGACCTTGCGCGCCTCCGCCTCGAATATCTCGATAAAGGCGCGGCCGATGATCTTGCGCTTGCGCTCGGGAGAGATGACCCCGGCCAGCCGGCTCAGGAAGAGGTTCGACGCGTCGACGCCGGTGACCTTAAGATGGAGCTTGCGCCGGAATTCCCCCATCAAGTCCTCGACCTGTCCTTTACGGAGGAGCCCGTTATCGACGAAGACGCAGGTCAGGTTATTCCCGATGGCGCGGTGGACGAGGAGCGAGGTCACCAGCGAATCCACCCCGCCGCTCAGGCCGGAGATGACCTTGCCGCGGCCGACGGAACGGCGGATCTCCTCGACTTTGCGCTCGCTGAATGACTTCATGCTCCAATCTGGTTTGAGGCCGGCCAGCCGGAAGAGGAAATTGGCCAGGACGGCCTTGCCCTGGCTGGTGTGGATGACTTCGGGGTGGAATTGGACGCCGAAGAGCCGTCGGGCCGATGACTCGATGACCGCAACTTTGGTGCTTGCGGTCCGGCCGCTGACGGCGAAATCCGGCGGGGCCTTCTCGACGAGGTCGCCGTGGCTCATCCAGACCTGCCCGTCGCTCTTGATGCCTTTGAGGAGCCCGTTTCGGTCCAGGACTTTGAGATGGGCGAATCCGTATTCCCGATGGGAGGTCGAGACGACCCGGCCTCCGAGAAGATGGGCCATGAGCTGGACGCCGTAGCAGATGCCCAGGACAGGGATGCCGAGGCGGAAGATGGCGGCGGAGGCAAGCGGGGCTCCTTTTTCGTAAACGCTTCTCGGCCCGCCCGAGAGAATCAAGGCCTGCGGGCTCTCTTTTTGGATCCGGCGGATCGGCGTATCGAACGGAATGATCTCGGAGTAGACGCCGAGTTCGCGCACCTTGCGGGCGATGAGCTGGGTGTACTGCGACCCGAAATCGAGGACGAGGACTTTGTTCACTCATTGATTTTAGCAGAACGATTTTGAGGACACAACAGCGCTTTCCCGGAAATATTCCTGCTGATCGGAGCCCCTTATTTTTGCTCTTCACCGGGCGAACGGATTCGTTTAGAATGGACGCTCAGAATAAGATGCCCGATGATAATCCGGTCCGGATCCCGATCGACGGAGTGCTCGACCTCCATGCCTTCCGGGCCGAGGAGGTCAAGACCCTTGTCCCCGAGTACCTCGAAGAATGCCGGAAGCTGGGCATTTATCAAGTCCGGATCATCCACGGAAAAGGAACCGGGGCTCTCCGGCGCACTGTCCAGAGCCTGCTCCGGAAGAACCCGGATGTTCTGCAATTCAAGACCGCCGACCTCGGTGGAGGCGGCTGGGGCGCGACCGAGGTCGAGCTTAAGAAGTAAGGGAGAAGAACAGGGGCAGAAAATGAAAAGAAAGATCGTCCTCATCGCGATATCTCTGTCTCTCATGGCAACGGTCGGGCTCGAGGCCGGGCCCGAGGAAACGGCCGTCATCCTCACTCCGGCGCCTGGACCGGCTCCGCGCCTCAACGGGACGCGGGTGTTGGGCGTCAGGCCGGGCTCTCCTTTTCTCTTTCGCATTCCGGCCACGGGCGAACGGCCGATGAGGTTCGCTGCCGAGAACCTGCCGGCCGGACTGACGCTCGACCCGGCGTCTGGGATCATCACAGGAGGGATCCAGGAGCGGGGCACATATTCCCTCCTGCTCTCCGCCTCCAATTCACAGGGGGATGCCTCGAAAGAGATCAAGATCGTCTGCGGCGACACCCTTGCGCTGACGCCGCACCTGGGCTGGAACAGCTGGTATGTCTGGGAGAACCATGTCACAGATGAGATCATGCGGGCCGCAGCCGATGCCATGGTCTCGAGCGGGATGGCCGACCATGGCTATATGTACGTCAATATCGACGACTGCTGGTCGGTCAAGCCCGGAACCGCTGATCCCACGCTCCAGGGCGAGCCGCGCGACAAGTCCGGAAAGGTCAATTCCAACCCCCGCTTTCCGGATATGCGGGCGCTCACTGACTACATCCACGCCAAGGGACTCAAAGCCGGGATCTACACTTCGCCGGGACCGCTGACTTGCGCCGACCATGTAGCGGCTTGGCAGCACGAGGAAGCGGACATCGGGCGCTTTGTCGAGTGGGGCTTCGATTTCCTCAAGTACGACTGGTGCTCCTATGGCCGGATCGCCAAGAGCGAGAGCCGGGAAGAGTTCCAGAAGCCTTACCTGATGATCAGCGAGATCCTCCGCCGCCAGCCCCGCGATATCGTCCTCAACCTCTGCCAGTACGGCCTGGGAAATGTCTGGGAATGGGGCAAAGAAGTCGGCGGCAACAGCTGGCGCACCGCCGGGGACCTCGGAGGGTCGTTTGAAAAGATCGGCCTGGCGCTGTTTCGCGACGGGTTCGACCTGTACGCCGAAAAAGAACTTCACCGCTTTGGAGGGCCGGGCGGCTGGAACGACCCGGACTACGTCCTTATCGGCTACCTGAGCAATTGGAAGGGCCAGACCGTCCCTACGCCGCTCACTCCCAACGAACAATACTCCCATATCTCTCTCTGGAGCCTGCTGGCGGCACCGCTCATTTTCAGCGGCGACATCACGAGGCTGGACGATTTCACGCGAAGCCTCCTCACCAACGACGAAGTCATCGAGGTGGACCAGGATCCCCTGGGCCAGCCGGGAAAGCGCATAACCAAGGAAGGCGATCGTGAAGTCTGGGCCAGGCCCATGGAGGACGGGTCGCTTGCGGTCGGCCTTTTCAACCGGGGCGAGGGACTCAAGGTCGTCGCGGCGAAGTGGGAAGACCTGGGCATCTCCGGTCCCCGCAGAGTCCGGGACCTCTGGCGGCAGCGCGATGTCGGGATGGCTGACGGCGAGCTAGAGGCTTTGGTCGCCCGCCACGGTGTCGTCCTCCTCCGCCTCTTTCCCGCCGACTAGTCTCGGCAGCCAACAAAGGAGGCCCCGAGCCTCTATTGTCAGCGGGAGACAATTCCGGTATCATCTAAAATCATGGACTGGGAAACATTGGCCAAGCAGCTTTCGATTTCGACCTCCTCGAAGATCGTCCTGCTCGTGCTGGACGGATTGGGAGGTCTTCCTGTCGAGGGAAAGACGGCGCTGGAGAAGGCGTTCACCCCCAACCTTGACCGCCTGGCTGCCCAGGGGGCCTGCGGGCTGACCGACCCCGTCTTCCGCGGGATCACGCCCGGAAGCGGACCCTCTCATCTCGCCCTCTTCGGCTATGATCCGCTTCGCTACCAGCTCGGCCGCGGCATTCTGGAAGCGCTCGGCTCGGGCGTTGAGGTCGGTCCGAACGACCTGGTCGCCCGAGGGAACTATGCCACACTCAAGGACGGGCTCATTGTCGACCGGCGGGCCGGCCGTATCCCCACCTCGGAGAACGAGAAGCTCTGCCACCGGGTCAACGAGGCCCTGAAGCCTCCGCTTGGACTCCGGATCGCCCTGTTCCCGGGCAAAGAGCACCGCTTCGTGGTCAGGTTCAGCAGCGAAGGACTGAGCGACGCCCTGTCCGATGCCGACCCGCAGAAGGACCACAAGCCGCGGGCCTATGCCAAAGCGCTCTCGCCCGAGGCCCGTGGTACAGCCGAACTCGTCAACCGTTTCCTTGACGAGGTGACCGGAATCCTCAGCGACCTTGCTGTCGCCAACACGATCCTGTTGCGCGGCTTCTCCAAATTCCCGGCCATACCGGGCATGCCTGAACTCTATAAGATCAAACCGGCGGCCATCGCCAACTATCCGATGTACAAAGGATTGGCCAGGCTTCTGGGCATGGACGTCATGGACGTCGGAGCCGAGACCAAGGACCTCTTCGACGCCCTCGAGGCGGGCTTCAAAGACCACGATTTCTTCTACGTCCATTATAAGAAGACGGACTCCGCCGGCGAGGACGGGAATTTCCCGGCCAAGGTCAAGGCCATCGAGGAGGTCGACACTTTTATTCCGCGGATCGAAGCCCTCGCCCCCGACGTGCTCGCGGTCACGGCCGATCATTCCACCCCCTGCTTCCTCAAGTCCCATTCCTGGCATCCCAATCCTTTCCTGCTGGTCGCCAAATCGGCCCTGCCCGACGATGTGAGCCAGTTCTCGGAGCGGGGCTGCAGCCGCGGGTTCCTGGGCCGGTTCCCGGCTCTGCAGGCGATGTCCTTGTTGCTGGCCCACGCCGGCAAGCTCCAGAAATACGGTGCCTAAGACTGGAGGAAGCATTACCCCTGGTCTTTCTTGGTGAAGGCGAAGGGCGTGGATGAGGAAGTCCGTGGACGACTGAGCGGGC
>DAIPLF010000353.1:0-2808 GCA_036769375.1 Candidatus Aminicenantota bacterium
CTGTGCTAAAGGTTGAATCGAGGAGGAGGGAACATGAGCATCGAGGGGAAAAAAGCATCGCTCCATCTCACCTCGGTCTCTCAGAAGCTCGTCGACCTTATCGAGCGCAACGCCGCCGACCTCACCAACTCCTGGCTGGCCGATATCCGCAAGGACCCCGATACGCTCACCTATCGCCGTTTTGACCCGGAAGCGGTCTACGAGAGAGCCTTCCGCGTTTTCAGCCAGCTCGGGAAATGGGTCTCTCATGAGACCTCCAAAGAAGAGGTGGCCAGGGATTATCGAGCATTGGGAGAACAGCGGCGCCGAGAAGGGTTTGCCCTCTCGGAAGTCATCCAGGCGTTGATCCTCATCCGGCGAAACCTCTGGCGCAAGGTCATGGAGGAAGGGCTTCTGGACTCTACCTATGACCTCTACCAGGCGATCGAGCTCAACAACCGGGTCGCCCTCTTTTTCGATCGGGCGATATTCTTCACGGCCTGCGGTTACGAGAAAAAAAAGTGCGCCGAAGATTGACCGGGATTCCCGGTTCATCTCGACGCATTCTCTTCCCGACATGCCATCCGGTCCAAGGCTTCTTCAGCCCGCCTTCCTTTGAGATTTAGGAGAAACTGACATGGTCACTTATGAAGAAATCGCCTCGATGATCGATCATTCCTTGCTCAAACCGAATCTGACGGACAGAGAGGTCGAAGAGGGCTGCAGGACCGCCGCTGCCTACAGGGTGGCCACGGTCTGCGTCCGGCCGAGCGACGTCCGTCAGGCCGCGGAGCTCCTCGCGCAAAGCCCGGTCCGGGTGACCACGGTCGTCGGCTTTCCCCACGGATCGACGACCACTGCGGCCAAAGTTTTTGAGGCCGAGGAGGCCATGCGCAACGGCGCCCGCGAGCTCGATGTCGTCCTCAATATCGGCAAACTCAAGTCCAGGGACACCGCCTTTGTCCGGGCTGACCTCAAGGCGGTTACGGACGCAGCCCATGCCAAGGGGGTTATCGTCAAGATCATCTTTGAGAACTGTTATCTTGAGGATGAGGAAAAGATCGCCGCCTGCCGGATCTCCACTGAAGTGGGAGCCGATTTCGTCAAGACCTCTACAGGCTTTGGACCGGGCGGGGCGGAGGACCGGGACCTCAAGCTGATGCGGGAGAACACCCCCCCAGCCGTGAAACTCAAGGCAGCCGGCGGGATCAGGACATTGGAGCGAGCCATCGAGGTCCGGAAGCTCGGCTGCGCGCGCATCGGAGCCACGGCCACCGTCGGCATACTGGAAAGGCTGAAATAGAAGGGAGGCCGAAGGGCGCCGGCCGGTCAAATCAGCGTCAAACAGCGATTCAAGCGCACCAAGGCGCGAAAGGAGAGGGCCCGTATCCGGCCGCGGACAGGACGGAAAGGCCCCGCATAGGAAAGCGATTTCTTAAGGTCGGGGATGACTATCCTGTCTTTGAAAGAACCGATGACCCCGGGGTCGCGGACGACAGCGACGATCTCCTGGTAAATGGAGTAGCTGAAGAAGTCGAAATTGGCCGAGCCCATGATCAGGGTCCGGCCGTCCACAAGGATGGCCTTGAGGTGGGTCAATCGATCCGGATAAAGGCGGAGCTCGATCCCCGAGCGCCGGGCCTCCCAGGGAATGTAGTCGCGCATCTGGGGCCAGTTATTGACCTCGGACGTCAGCAGGACCGTCGGGGGTCGGCCTGGCCCGATCTCGCGCAACCGGTCAAAGAAGGGCAGGGCGAAATAGGTGCTTTCGATGAAGATTTCCTCACGGGCCCCGCGGATGACGTCGAGGATGGGTTCGAAGGCCCGGGGGTTGAAGCGTCCGTCCAGCAGATAGATATCGATTCCGGGAAATGACCGCATGGCGGACTGGTTCCGGCCCTCCCAGGTGCACAGAAAGTCTTCGCCCAGGAACGCCGCCACATCCGGGTCCTCGATCCGGAGCATCATGTCGTGCCAGGCGAAGTTGTGGTCGCTGAAGTTGATGCCCCCGATATAGGTGATCCGTCCGTCAATGACGGCCAGTTTTTTGTGGTTCCGGGCGAAGAAACGGAGCCAGAGAGGGCCGTAGGGGTTGGTGATCTTGACGCCGACTCCCCGACGGCGCAACTCCTCAGACAGGTCCCGGGTGGCCCGCCATTCTCGCCGAAGCTCCCGATCTCGCCAGTTGCCCGGAGTGTAGATGAAACGGTCGCTGACGATAGACCGGGAGACCGCGTCGACCAGGACGCGCCGGTCCGGGGCAGAGGCGTCGGCGATCGTACGGGCGACCCGCAGTCCAGACTCGTCGGCGTCGAAGGTCATCGCCTGGACGTAGACGGACTTGCCGGCGGCCGAAATATCCTGAAGCAGCTGGCCGGCGAATTCGTCTGAATCGACCAGCAGACGGAAGCTCATGGGACCATCCCTTGCCTCAGCCGAATAGACCCTTGATGAGATGAGGGAAGAACACGAAGACGGCGAAGCGGAGCAGCCGTCCCGCCAGCCCCCAGATGAAAAAGACAGCCAAAGGGACGCGGCAGATCCCAGAGGCGATGCTCACCACATAGAAAGGGGGGACACCGAGAGAGGCGCTCATGAACATGAACAGCCCCAGGCGATGCTGCCACTGGGCCATCTTCATCTGGACGGCCTGGAGCTTCTTGCCCGGCTTCCTGACTGCGATCTTGAGGATGCCGGCTCCCGCCAGGTACATCAGGGTCTTGGCTGTCATCTGGCCGAAGGTAGCCAGGACGGTGATGGCCACGGCCTGAGAACTGGGGGTCAGCGCCGCCACCCAAACCAGGTAGACTTCCAGGTTGACGACCGGGA
>DAIPLF010000039.1:0-10183 GCA_036769375.1 Candidatus Aminicenantota bacterium
CCAAGAAAGGATTCAGAAGGACGTCACCGTCACCTTGGTCGAGGTCCCCGTCCGGGTCCTCCGCAAAGGTCGCCCGGTCAGGGATCTCGGCCGTGATCAATTCAGGGTCTTCGAGAACGGGATCGAAAAGGAGATCAGCCGGTTCGAGATCATATCCCGGCAGATCGCCGGTCCGCCGGCGCCCGGGCCCGCCGGCCGCGTCCCCCGGCTCTTCTTCCTTCTCTTCAACGTCTACGATTACGGCCCCGCGGTCGGCGTGGCCATCGACGAATTCTTCCACCAGGTGTTCCGTGCCGGCGACAGCGTCATCGTTGTGACCGAGGACCGCGTCCTCAACTTCGAGCGAGGCCGGGGCATCGAGGACATGATCGCCGGCCTCAAGGACGCCTTGACCCGATTCAAGGGCATCTCCACCCTGAACACCCTCAAGAACTTCCGTGAGCTGGACAACGAGGGGGACCGGCTCCTCGGGGCGCTCCAGGGCGATGGCACGTCCCTGGCTGGCTCCTCTATCGACCAGTCGATCGTCCGCTTCTTCGACAGATACAGGTCAACCTGGGAGGCCTATCGGAATCAGTTCCTGCTGCCGGATCTCGATTTCTTCAGGCTCTTCCTGAGCAGGATCAAGTCGTTCGAAGGTGAGAAGTGGGCCCTCTGCTTTCAGCAAAGGGAGATGTTCCCGATGCTGAAGAACTCCTCACGGCTGGACTTGGCGATCGGGGACTGGCTGGGCGCCCAGGTCGATCCGCAGGACCAGGTCAAAGCCCGGCTTGTCCAGGCCCGGCAGGAGGACCTCCGCAGGAGCTTCGACCTCAAGGCCGCCTTCTCTCCGGACCTCCTCAGCGACATGTTCCTCGGGGCGGACATGACCTTTCACCTCGTCCTCCTCGGGTCCTCGCGAAATGTTTTTTCACAAAATTTCGAGCTCAGGGAGGTCGGGCAGGATTTCGAGGCCATGCTGAAGCGGATCAGCTCCCGTACCGGAGGACACACCGGCTTTTCGGGCCGCCCGGTCGACGTCCTGAGGGAGGCCGTCCAAAACGAGGACTACCATTACCTCCTCGTCTATTCGGGCCAGGAGCTCCCGTCCGGCAAGGACCGGACGACCGAGGTGAAGGTCGATCTCGACGGAGTCGAGATCGTTTTCTTGAAGCATCCGTTCCGGCGCGATGCCGAGCTCATCGCCATCTCCGACGTCAAGGCCGCGGGCCGCGTGCTCAGCTTCGCGATCAGCCATTGCCGGATGCTCACCGTGGACGGCCGGCGGCGGGGGACGGCCCGGGTCAAGCTTGTTCTCTATGACAAAGCCACCGAGAAGGTCTTCGACGAGGAGCGGACACTCGATCTCACCGGGGAGACGACGCGCATCTCCCTGAGCTTCGAGAAGATGGGTCCGGGCGACTACTTCCTGATCATCGACGCGGTCGACCTGGTGACCGGCGAGAGGGACGTTTACAACGGAACCATCGAGCTTATTTCCGCCCCGACTGGATCAAGCCCACGAGTTCCTTGATATCTTTCTGTCGCGGATCAAGGCGGAGCGAGGCGTTCAGGGCTTCGAGCGCCTCCTGGTTCCGGCCGGTCCGGTAATAGCAGGTGCCGAGGGCGTTCAGCAGCTGGACATCGCTGTTGTAGATCCTGTTGCCCCGGACGAGCGAGGCGATCGCCGCTTCATAATCCCCTTTTCCCATCCGGGCCAGCCCTGTGATCAAGGCATGCTGAAACCGCAGGCTGTCGTTTTCCCTGAATCTCTCCGCGGCGGCCAAACCCTCGTCGTACTTGCCGATCTTGACCAAGAACCGCGCCTGTTCGGCGATCCCGCGCGCGTACTCCGGGTTCAGGGCCGCGGCCCTTGCATAGGAGCGTTCGGCCTTGTCCGTCTCCCCGAGCTTGTCGTACTGATAGGCCAGCCCGTAGAACAGAAGATAGTTCTGGGATGACGGCGCAGGGCGCACGAGCGTCACGGGATGAGAAACGCTGTCCATGGCGGAGAGGATGAATTTGGCCGTCTTTTCCGCCAGGACCGCCCCGCCCCCGTCGACGATAGAGAGCCCGATCTCGTAATAATCGGGCCCCAGCTCGGTGGTCGGAATGCTCCGGCTGAAGATCATGATCTCCTTATAGGGCTGGCTGGATAAGGCAAGGGAGACCTCCTGTTCCGATGCTCCCTCGGCCTTGAGCCCTTTGATCCGGATCCTGGCCTTCCCGTCCCGCCAGGCGTTTTCAGAGATCCCGGCCAAGGTGAAGAGGAGGGCGAGCTCGTCTTTCCGGGAGAGAGTGTCGCCGGGATCGACGTCGATCTTGCGGTCAAAGGCCTTGAAGGGGTGGAGACCGTCGCCGGCCAGGGCCTCCAGCCGATAGCCGACGACCAGGTCCCCGAGAAGCACGGCGGGCCCTGGAACTTTGGGGATCACGACCTTCTGCTCGATGTAGCTGAACTCTTTGCCGACCGAATTTTGGAGGAGGAGAGCCATGTCGTACTCTCCCTCGGCGACAGGGAACACATCCTCGATGGCGATGCCGCTGGCCTCGATATAGGCCTTCCGGTCGGGCGGGAAGTAGAACGGGAAGTCCCGTTCGTGCTGGAAGATGATCTCCTCACCCTTCTTCAGCGTGACGTTCAGCTTGAAATTGCAGTAATACTGGTCCTTGGGCTGATAGTAATCCACGGACACTCGCTTCGGTGAAAAGCAAACGTGGAGGAGGTTCACACCCAAGACTGGATTGGGGATAACTGCCGCAACGGCGCGGCCCTCAACATAATTCGTCAGGTAATCGGTGCTGACGATGCCCTTGAAATGGAGGAAGTCCGTGGCGTAGCGGGGATTGACGTCCGTCTTGGGCGACTCGATGATCCTGGCCAGGAGAATGCTGTTCTGGGGGGAAGGCATGAAGGAGTAGGGGAACTCGCCGGGGATGAGGGACAGCACCACCGGGGCCAGAGAAGGCGTCAGCTCCCGGATCTTCTGGTAAACGGCCTCGTAGTTCGTCTGGTCCACCTCCTCCGGCCTGACCAGCAGGGTGGCCGGCCCGTCGGCGGCGGGATTGTAGAGCTTGTATTCGCCGCTTCCCCCGCGCTGGTAGAAGACCAGGGCGAAGAGGGGCGGCAATCCCTTTCTGGCCTCTCCCCGGTAATACCAGACCTGGCAGGGGACGACTCCCGGCTGGCTGTCGAACCTCTCGATGGAGGAGGCTGGGCCGAGGATGATGTGCATCCTTCCCATGTCCGTTTGCCAGCCCTCCCGGGGCGTCGATCGCCTCAGGTTCGTATTGGCGTAAGAGAACCGCCTGAGATGCTCGTCCCGGAACTCGTTCTGAGGCGTTTCGGGGGTCGGGTCCCTCTGCTTCCAGAACGAATCGATGAAGATGTCCCTGTCGCGGTCGTTCTGGAGCTGAAGGAAGACCTCCCGCTCGGCGGGGAGGATGATGTAGCTCGCAAGGTTGAGCCAGCCGCGATACTTTTCGGGCAGGTCCCTTTCCCTGATCTTCTGTAGTGAGGCCGAAAGGGCGCCGCCTGCGGCGATGATGATGATGATGATAAGGAGGAGGATCCGTGGACGTCCCGCTTTCATCGCGTGCTCCCCCCTGTCGAGGATTTCCCGCACTTGCTGATGAGGTCGTCGAGCGCTCTTCGCTCCCCTGAAGGCAGCCTCTCATAGGCGATCTTCTTGTATCGGAGGAGATAGTCGAGGGCCTTGGCCTTCTCCCCGCGGGCCAGGCAGGCCGCGCCGAGGTTGTAGAGCGGGAACGGCAGGCTGGGATCGATCGCGACGGCCTTCTCCCAGCTGGCGATCGCCCCGTTCATGTCGCCGGCCTTGGCCAGGGCCGTTCCCAGCCCGTTGTGGGGGGAGGCATAGGAGGCGTCGAGAGCGATGGCCTTCCGGAAGCTCTCGACGGCCTGACGGTAATCCTCCTCTTTCCGGTCCCGCAGGAAGAGGGAGAAGTGGAGGGAGCCGAGGTTGTTGAAGGCGATCGGGTAATTGGAGTCGAGAGCCAGGGCCCGTTCGTAGGCCTCCTTCGCGGCCCCGAAATCGCCCTTGTGCCAATAGGCAATGCCGAGATAGTTCCACAGCTCGGGGTCGTAGTCGATGATGGCCAGGCCCTGCTTGAGGACGTCGATCGCCGCGTCATCCTGGCGCGCATCGGTCAGGAAGATCCCGAAGGTCGTCAGGATCTGGAAGCTTGAGGGATTGGCCTGGTGTCCCTCCCGGAGGCAATCCATGGCCTCCTTCCACTGTCCCTGCTCCTTATAGATCGTCGCCAGGTAGGTATAAGCCAGGTCGAAATCCTTCCGCCCGGCGATGACCTCGCGAAGGAGCGTGATCGCTTCCCCCAGGGCGCCCTTGTGGTAGAGGCCCATGGCCGCCTGGAGCTTGCTCTGGAAGGGCAGAAGGACCTTCAGGTCGTCGTCCCGAGTAAAGGTCTTTCCGGCCGTCCTGGGGATCGGCCCGGAAACATAGCCCAGGCTCTTGAGGCGTTCTTGGGCGGTCCGGTCGAGCTTCGTCGCCGGGGCCCCGGCCGAAAGAGAGGTGAGCGCGGTGACCGTCTTTTCGAGGCCCCTGGCGAAAGCGGCGAGGTCCGATGCCTCGGCCAGGTTCTTGAGCTCCCCGAAATCATCGTCGATGTCATAGAGCTCGGGGATGGGCGTGTCGAAATATTTATGACGGCCGCTGATGATCCCCCGCAGCGGGGCCCACCCGCGGCTGAAGTGGGGGTAGAGTGATTCGAAATAGATGTCTCTCGCGGGGAGGGACTTCCCCTTGAGCACCGGGACAAGGGACCTCCCCTGGAGGGGGCCCGGCTTGGCCACTCCCAGGAGATCACACGCGGTCGGGAAGATGTCGACGTGGCAGACTGTCTCGCGGGATTCGCCCGGCTTCATGCCCGGTCCGGCGATGATCAGCGGCACCCACAGGGTGGAGTTATAGGCGAAATAGCCGTGCGTTGATTCGCCGTGCTCGCCGAGGCTCTCGCCGTGGTCGCCGGTGAGGACGACCACCGTCCGATCCGAGTCGTCCCGACCGGCCATGGCATCGAAGAGCTCCTTGAGCGCCGAGTCGACATAGGCGACTTCGCCGTTGTACGGATTGTCCTTGAATCGGGACAGGAACGGCTCCGGCGGTTGATAGCGTTGGTGGGGATCGAAGCAATGGACCCAGAGGAACCACGGGGACCTCTGGCCGCCGAGCCAGGCAAGGGCCTTGGCCACGACGTCCCCCGCCTTCCTCTCCACATAGGAGAACTCCGAGGCCCCCCGGCTCCCGTAGTTGTCGTCGTAGACATCGAAGCCCTGGGTCAATCCGAACCGCGAGTCCAGGGGGAAGGCGCCGACGAAGGCGCCCGTGGCGTAGCCTTGGCCCTTGAGAAGCTCGGCCAAGGTCACGAATTCCTGGCCGACGACGAAATTGGCGTTGTCGTGAACGCCGTGCCCGAGCGGCGTGAGGCCGAGGAGGATGCTCGTGTGCGAGGGAAGGGTCGTCGGCGTGTGGGCGAAGGCGCGGCGGAAGAGGACGCCCCGCCGGGCCAGCGCGTCGATCGCCGGCGTTTGGACGAACTCCGGGGAGTAGCAGCTCAGCCGGTCCGGCCGCAGCGTGTCGATCGTGACGAGGAGGAGGTTCTGCCGGGCTGGGGCCCTCGCGGGCGGAGGGCCGGAGGCGGGCCGGCCTGCCGCCGGAAAGGTCAGCCACCCGGCCGCGAAAAGGAGGAGAAACGATCTGCGCATAGCCCACCTTGCCGGGGGTGTCGGGCTCCTACTTTTTCAAGATCTCGAGGAAACTCCGCACCTGGCCGGCCCGCTCCGAGTCGGCGTCCAGCTTGAGATATCGCTCGAACGCGTCGATGGCATCGGCTTTATTGCCCAAGTTCAGGCAGATGAGCCCCGTCAGGTAAAGGGCGTCCGTTGAATCGGGCTTGATCTCGACGGCCCGCCGGCTGTACTTCAGGGCCTCGGCGAAATTTGACTGGGAGAAGAAGGATGTGGCGATGTTGAACAGAGCGGTCGTGTCGGTGATCTTCTGGATGTCGATCTTGCCGTACCATTCCAAGGCCTTGGCCTGGTCGCCCCGGTTCGAGTAAGTATTGCCGATGAGCGTCAGGACCTCGGCGTTGTCCGGCTCCTTCTCCAGGACCTTGAGATAATACTGCTCGGCGAGGTCGTATTTCTGGAGCTGGAAATAACAATTCCCGATGTTCTTGTTGAGGATGACGGCATTGGGGTCCTCGGCCACGATCCGCTCGAACACCTGGGCTGCCTCCTCGTATTTCTGCTCGTCGAAAAGCCGGTTGCCCTCATTGACGCGCTCTTTGAGGGATTCGCTGATGACGAAGCCCTCCATCTTGACCAGTTTGATCTCGATCAGGTCGTTGCGATTGCTCTCCGTGAGCTCCACCGAGATCTGCTTGGGAAGGTAGACTTCCTTTTCAAAATCGATGTCCCAGGTTCCGCCGCGGATATAAAGGGCCTTCCATTCCCCCTTGGCGTTCGTCTTCGTCTCGAACCCCGACTGGGCCTTGACCGAGAAGAGCTTGACCTTGACCCCTTCCAAGGGCTTCCCGGTCTCGTCGGTCACGATGCCGCTGACTCTTCCCTGGCCCTTGTAGCCCTGGGCCCAGGCCAAGGACCCGAAAAGGAGCGTCAATACCGTTAGGATAGCGAATCTTCGCATATTTGGCCTCACAATCGATAACATAACCAGTCTAGCACATTTTGGGAAAAAAAAGAGGGCGGTTCCTTGAGGAACCGCCCTCTGGACATGATCTCGAGCGTGTGCTGCTAGAAGTTGAACCTGACACCGAACCGGAAGAGTCTGGGGTTCAGGATACGCTGGTCCTCCAGGAAGTTGGAAGCGGTGATGCGGCCTTGCCTTTTCAGTGCGACCGCCGAGTTGGTCACGTTAAAGGCGTCGGCGGAGACGGCGACATAGGATCTTGCGCCGATGTTGAAGATCTTCTCCAGCCGGAGGGCCACCATATAGAAGTTCGGAAGTCGGACGTCGCCGAACTTGCCGCCCCCGTCTGGGCTTCCGAAGACCGACTGGCCGCCGCCGATGCCCGGTCTGGTGACGAGAACATCCGTGCGCACAACGTAGCCCTGGCGGGCGACGAACGTGCCGCTGAAGTTAAGGCCCAAGGGCAGCTGGTAGAGGCCGCTGAGCTTGAACTGCCACTTGGAGTTGACATAGATCCCGGTCAAGCCGGAGCCGCCGCTCCCGGGCGCCACGACACCGCCGTCGTAGTAATCGACGTTCTGCGGATCGATGAAGTCGCCCTTGTAGTGGTCCTTCCAATCGGACAGCGTGAAGGACGTGTCCATCATCCATTTGTTGGTCAGGCGCTTCGTCAGGACGATCTGAACGGCCTTGTAGTCGTCGTAGCGGTTGGGGTAGTTGGTCCGGTAGGTCGACGCGTTATACCGGGCCGTGCGGCCGTAGATGTTGTAGCCCGTGACCGGCTCGACGCCGGAAACATAGTAGTTGGACTGGGTCTGCAGCTCGCCCGCGGCGTTCCGGCCGATGTCCCAGGTCCCGCGGTAGCTCTTCTTGTAGATCAATTCGATCCGGCCGGCGAAGTCGGCCGTGATCGCCCGTTCGTAGGAAAGGTCGAGTTCGTCGAGCAGCGGACTCTTATGGGTGGAGGCGAACTCGTTGCGAACATTGAGACTCGTGGGGTCAGCGGGGTCGAAGCCGCCGTACCAGAGCCAGTAGGTCGGATCGTTCACGTCCTGAAGCGAGTAATCGTCCCAATTCAGGCCGAAGAGCTCGCTCTCTGTGACGACGCCGTCGGCATCGAGGTCCTGCCAGATCACGTCGATCTCGGTCCAACCCACCGGATTGATGAACCCGGCCATCCCGAATCCGGACTGCGAGCCGTAGCGCGCCGCCGAGAGCTTGATCAGGTTCTTGCCGTCACCCGTGATGTCGTAAACCAGGCTCAAGCGCGGCGAGAAAACCTTCCAGGCGACAGGAGATTGGATCTTGGGGACCTCGAGCGCGGGCATAAACTCGGGAAGCCAGGGAGAGGCCGGGATGGTGTTCTGGGCGACTCCGGATATCTCGCGATCGTATCGGACGCCAAGGTTGAGCGTCAACCTTCCGAAGGTCGCGGCGTCCTGGAGGAAGGCCGAGTAGCGCTTGAAATTGTAATTGATGATATAGTCCCTGAGAAGCCAGGCCTCCCACCATTCGCCGGTCGGTAACCGGTCATCAGGGCCGTTGAAATGGAGGGTCAGGTTCCCTTGGTAGAAGTCGAAGGTGGTGACGGTGGATGTCACGTAGTCGACCCCGAATTTGAATTCGTGGTCACCCCCGAGAACATTTTCGGCGAAGTAGTTGCCGCTGAAGTTGAGGTTGAGCTGATTGCGGTCCGTCCCGTAGTCGTCGATGTTCCCTGTGTGGAATTCCGAAGGATAGTTCAACGTGATCTCGTAGGGGCCCGTCGTGACATTGCGTTCAGGCCTGCCATTGACAGGAACAAGCTCGAATCCGCCGTCCGTATAGATCGCCTTGAGATTCAGGTAGAGGTTGCCGAACGTCTGGTCGAGCTCGCCCTTGTAGAGGCCGCCGGGGCCGATCTGATTCCACACGGTCTCAGGGCCCTGCACTTCGGACCCCCAGTTCGTCCTTCCGAACTTCTGTTTGTTGTCATACTCGTAGAACGCATTGAACCGAGTGGTCGGCGTGATCTGGAGGTCCAGGCGCGCGTATCCGGACTCGAGCCAGGTCTTGTCCGAGGTTCCGTTCAGTTGCAGGGCGTCGATGTCCTGAATGCCGTAGGAGCCGTAGAACCAGGCCTTTTCCTTGACGATCGGCCCGCCGAAGTTGGCGCCGTAGAGGAAGACCTTGTTGACGCCCGCGGCGGTGTAGCCGATGTCCTTCAACGCCTGGGGAACGTTGTCGGATTGCCATTTTCTTTCCTCGACGTCCAGATAGAACGTGCCGGCAAAGGCGTTGCCGCCTCTCTTGGCCACCAGGTTGAGTTGGACGCCGCCAGTCTGCGACCGGACATCGTTATTGCCATAGTTGATCTGCATCTCGTCGTAGCTGGCGATGTTGACATAGGCCGGCGCCGCGCCGAGGGCGGAATTGTCGGTGATGTTACCGCCGTCGATGCTCCATGTGGCGTCGCCGCTCCGGCTGCCTTGGCCATAGTACGCGGACTGCTGTCCGCCCTCGTTCCCGCCGACGTCCTCCCGGTCGACCAGCATGCCCGGCATGAGAGTCATGAGAACCCAGGGATTGCGGGCCGTGGGCAGGCTCATCAGTGTTTCCGAGGTGATGTTGACGCCGACCTGAGTCCTCTTGGCGTCGATGATCGGGCTGATCCCGACGACCGTCACCTGCTCCTCGATCGCGGACGGCTCCATATGGATGTCCATGATGACGTCGCGCCCGAAGGATACGGCGATCTTCTCTTGAACGTAGGTCTTGAATCCGGTCAGCTCCAGTTTCAGCACGTAATCGCTGCCGACCGGCAGCTGGAGGAAACGGACCGAGCCGCCCTCCGAGCTCACCGTGGACATGGGCGCGATCTTGCCGCCGGTTAAGGTCGCGGCAACCCCGGGAAGAGGAGTGCCTTCGGTATCAAGGACCGTCACCTTGATGCTGCCGAATTCCTGGGCGAAGCCGAAGGCGCCCACTAGGATCAACAAGCATAAAAACCCTATCGCTTTCCTCAATTGTCCTCCTTTAGTTTCCCATTCCCCTTGAAAATCCCCATTTGAGCGGAACAGACACCCGGGCCGTTTCGTGTGACTCTGCAGATGCGCCTTATCACCCCCTTCTTGACGTGGTCTCATGACAGCTTGTTCTTAGTGCAGCAGATTTTGTGCCAAAAAGCATCGGTTGTTTACTGCTTGTAAATTATTGATATAAAAAACAATATGGATGTTTTGGCAAGGAGGAATAGGTGATGAAATCCATTAATTTGGATAGATTCGGTAAAATGCATTTCCTCGGCTGGTTCCTGATTGACTTGGCGGGAGGCCGGGAATATAGTCCGGGACTCATGGAGACGATGATGACGACCTCTTTATTGAGACGTATCGCGGTGGGCCTCTGTGTCTCACCCTTCCTGATTTCCGCGGCCTGCCGCAGCCTGTCCACGCCGGCGGCTGCGGGCTCGGCCGTCGTTCTGCGCGAGGACATCTTCGAGACGGCGCCCTTCTCTCAGTGCCATGCGTCGACGA
>DAIPLF010000354.1:0-2803 GCA_036769375.1 Candidatus Aminicenantota bacterium
CGCCCGGGAATGGGGATGCGATTCAGTTCTTCCAATGGTCCGCGTTTTTTGCTAGATTGGTTCTGTCATGACCGAAGAGAAAACGAAGGCGGGGGTTTTCGAGGTTGTCTGTCCCTGCTGTCAATCCGTTCTCTGGGTGGACGGGGTCAGCCGTGAGGTCGTCAAGACTGAGCGGCATGCGGCCAAAAAAAAGGGGTCCCTGGACGAGCTCCTGGAGAAAGAGAAGAAGCGCCGCGACGAGTTCGAGCGCAAGTTCGAGGCGACTGCGGAGCTTGAACGGCAGAAGAAAGACAAAGCCAAGGAGGCTTTTGAGAGAGCGCTGAGCAAGGTCGGGAAGGAGGATTAGCTTCCCGCCTGGGTTTCATCCTCGCGCTTCTTCAGAGCCATCGTGAACCCGCTGAAGCCGTAGGCGGCCAGGATGAAGAGCGCCGCCCAGCTGGCGATGGCCCAGGGAAGGTAGCTCAGGACCGGCACACCCAGCGCCCCCGTGATGTAAACCCCGGCCATGCTCCAGGGGATGAGCGGCACGATGATGCCGCCGCACTCGTCTATGATCCGGGAAAGGTTTTTGGCCGCCAGCCGCTTATCTCTGAAGGCCGGACCCAGCAGCTCTCCCGGGATGATGACCGCGAGATAGGAGCTCCCGGTGACGAGCGCCGTCACGACACAGGAGCCGATCGTCACCATGACCAGGCTGCCGACCTTCCTGGCCACTCTCATTATCCGGTCCAGGACGACGCCGAGCATGCCCGTCTTCTGCATGATGCCGCCGAAGCTGAAGGCCGTGAAGGCCACGAGCTGGGTTTCCATCATGCTCATCAGGCCTCCACGAGACAGAAGCCTGTCCACCGCTTCGACTCCGGTCGCCGCCGGATAGCCTGAATTCACGGCTGCGGCGATCCGGACGATCGATTCTTTCTGGAAGACGACAGCAAGAGCGGCGGCCGCGAGGGAGGAGAGGAGCATACCCGGGATCGTCGGCTTCTTAGCGAAAGCCAAATAAAATACGATGAGCATGGGCAGAAGCAGGAGCAGGTTGAACCGGAAATTCCTCCGGAGGGTGTCCAGGATGAGATTCGTGGTTTCCGTAGAGACCGTACCCGCCCTATACTTGAGGCCGACCGCGAAATAGACCGCCAGGCTCAGCAGCCAGCCGGGGACCGCCGACCACATCATGTGCTTGATGTGGTCGAAGAGGTTGGCCCCCGCCGTAACGGCGGCCAGGTTCGGGATGTCCGAGAAAGGCGACATCTTGTCGCCGAAATAAGCACCGGCGACAATGGCTCCTGCGGCAAGTCCCAGAGGCATCCCCAGACCCATGGCGATCCCGATAAAAGCGACACCCACCGTGCCGATCGTCCCCCAGGAAGTCCCCGTGGCCAGCGCCGTAATGCTGCAAACGAGGCAAGCCGTGACCAGAAAGAACTGAGGGGAGATGAGCTTGAGACCGTAGTAGATGATCATCGGGATGGTGCCGCTGGCCATCCAAGAGCCGATGAGGATTCCCACCGTGAGCATGATCAGGATGGCAGGCATAGCCTTGGAAATGCTCTCAACGATCCCCTTCTGCATATCCTCCCAGGAGAACTTGAGCACGACTCCAAGGCATCCGGTCAGGAAGGCCGCCGCGACGAGCAGGACCTGAGGCCGGATCTTGTAGATCCCGTAGCCTACGCCGAGGAGAACTCCCATTGTGATGAGAGGCAGGAGCGCCAGGCCAAGCGACGGCGTCTTGCCTTTCGTCACCCTCGATCTCCTGTGCTAGGGCTAAACGTGCTTCTGGCCGTGACCTTCCCCCCGGCCATCAGGCGACGGCCGAGCGCGAAGACATCGCTGAGCTCCCAATCGCTATCGAAGACGGCCAGGTCGGCATCCTTTCCAGGCCTGACCTCCCCTTTGGCGAGGAGCTTGTAAAAGGCCGCGGCGTTGGCTGAAAACAGCCTGGCGGCGTCCTCTATCCCGATGAGCTGCCGGCGCAGCAACGACTGCAGAGTCCTGAGCAGGTCCCGCTGAGTGGCGATCGTCAGCCCGACCAGTTTGCCGTCGCGGTCAAAGACAGGCAGGCTCCCGTTGCTGTCCGAGCTCACCGTCAGGCGCTCCAGAGGGACATGGCGCTCGAGGCACAGGGCGATGGCCTTTTCCACGCTGATCTCCGGACTTTCCGGTTCCGGCTCCGGGCCGACCGTGAGGTCGATGCTGCCGCCGGCCAGGGCCCAGCGGATCGCCTCGTCGAGGAGCTCAGGGTTCCGGTTAATATGGGTTGGGATCACCTGCGTTGACGGGATCTCGGTTTCACTCGCCAGACGGAAGAGGAACTCCAGCCGCCTCGGCCCGTCACCCAGATGGAGATGAAGGATGCCTGCCTTTCCCCCAAGCATCCCGCCCACTCGGCAATCGGCGGCCAGCCGGGCGATCTCCTCGAATGTCGGCTGGGAGGAACGGTGGTCGGAGATGGCGATCTCTCCGGCCCCGATAACCTTGTCGATGAGGACGAGGTCGGAGCGGATGCTGCCGGTGATGGTCTTCAGCGGGATCTCGTACGAGCCGGAAAAAATGAAGGTCGTGATCCCCTCGACCTCCAGCGCTCGAGCCTTGGCCAGGAGCGATTCCATGTGCCGGGTTGTCCCATCCGTTCCCAGGCAGCCGATGACCGTCGTCACGCCGGAAGCGATGATTTCTTCGACCCGGATCTCGGGCGCCCGTGTCGCCGGACCGCCTTCACCCCCTCCACCCAGGATATGGACGTGAGGGTCGATGAGGCCTGGAAGGATGATCTTTCCCGATGCGTCCAAGAGTTCGACCG
>DAIPLF010000355.1:0-2802 GCA_036769375.1 Candidatus Aminicenantota bacterium
TGCGCTACCACCTCATCCGGGGAACCCTGGATGCCGAGGGCGTCCAGAACCGGTTCAAGGCGCGGTCCCGGTACGGCGCCAAGAGGCCAAAAGAGAAGCGAACCGCCAGCTGAGCAAGGAGAGGCTCAAATGCCGAGAAGAGGAATCATCAAGAAGAGGAAAACGCAGCCCGACTCGTTCTACAACAGCACCATCGTCCAGAAGTTCATCAACCTCTCCTTGAAGGGAGGGAAGAAGACCACGGCGGAAAGGATCATCTATAACGCCATGGAGATCGTCAAATCAAAGACGAAAGAAGACCCCCTCCGGGCGGTCGAGAAGGCCGTCGAAAATGCCCGGCCTGTTCTGGAGACGAAATCGCGCCGGGTTGGAGGCGCCACCTATCAGGTCCCGGTCGAGGTCTCGCTGGAGCGCTCGACCTCGGTGGCCGTGCGCTGGCTTCTGGGTTTCGCCCGGGAGCGCAGCGGCAAAAGCATGGAGGAGAAGCTCGCGGCCGAGATCATGGACGCCATGGGCAACCGGGGCGGGGCCATCAAGAAGAAAGAGGATACGCACAAGATGGCGGAGGCCAACCGGGCCTTCGCTCACTATAAATGGTAGTCTCCATTAAAAAGACGAATTTGATCACAGTGAGAGATGGAGCAAAGAGGCTATGCGGTCGTGCCCGGTCGAGCGAGTCAGGAACATCGGTATCATGGCTCACATCGATGCCGGCAAGACGACCACGACCGAACGTATCCTGTTTTACACCGGGATCACGTACAAGATGGGTGAGGTCGATGAGGGTACGGCGGTCATGGATTGGATGGTCCAGGAGCAAGAGCGCGGGATAACGATCACTTCCGCGGCCACCACCTGTACCTGGAACGACCATCGAATCAACATCATCGACACACCCGGGCACGTTGACTTCACCGCCGAGGTCGAGAGATCCTTACGGGTCCTCGACGGGGCGATTATTATCCTCTGCGGAGTCGGCTGCGTAGAACCCCAGACGGAGACCGTCTGGAGACAGGCCGACCGGTACCGCGTTCCGAGGATTGTCTACATCAACAAGATGGACAGAGTCGGCGCGGACCCAGAGGCCGCCGTCAATGAGATAAGAGCACGGCTGAATGCCAGGCCCCTGGTCATTCAAATCCCCCTCGGCTGCGAAGAGAACTTCCGCGGGGTCATCGACCTCGTCGGAATGAAGGAGATCGACTGGGGCAGCGACCTCATGGGGACGCACTTTGAGGTCCGGGAGATTGCGGACGAGCACAAAGAGCTGGCGAGGGCCGGCCGGAATGAGATGATCGAGATGCTGAGCGATGTGGATGACACTCTGATGGAAAAGTACCTGAGCGGGGCGGAGATCTCTGCCCCGGAGATCAAGAGCGCCATCCGCAAAGGGACCGTCTCGCTCCAGTTCGTGCCCGTGCTGCTGGGGGCGTCATTCCGGAACAAAGGCGTTCACCCGTTGCTGGATGCCATCGTCGACTTTCTCCCTTCCCCTCCGGACATCCCTCCTGTGGTCGGCCATCATCCCCGCACCCTCGAGCCGGAGTCCAGGAAGCCGTCGGACGCCGAGCCGTTCTCGGCTCTGGTCTTCAAGATCATGAGCGACCCGTTCATCGGCTCGCTGGCCTATTTCCGGGTGTATTCCGGCAAGGCCAGGATCGGCTCGGTGCTCTACAACTCCAACAAGGACGAGGAGGAGCGCATCTCCCGGCTCCTGGAGATGCACGCCAACAAGCGCAAGGATATCAAAGAGGTTTATGCCGGGGACATCGCCGCTCTGGCCTCGATGAAGAACGTGTCGACCGGAGATACGCTGTGCCTGCGGAGCCAGCCCATCGTCCTGGAGTCGATCAAGTTCCCGGACCCGGTGATCTCGGCCACGATCGAACCGAGGGCGAAGGTGGAGCACGCCAAGCTCGCCGCCGCCCTGAAGAAGCTGGTCCGCGAGGACCCGACTTTCAAGGTCGCCCCTGACCCCCAGACAGGCCAAACTCTGGTCTACGGTATGGGCGAACTGCACCTTGAGATCATCATGGACCGCCTGGGCCGGGAGTTCGGCGTTCAGGCGCATCTCGGGAAACCCCAGGTGGCTTACAAAGAGACGCTCCTTGAACCGGCTCAGGGAGAAGGTCGGTACATCCGACAGACCGGAGGCCGCGGCCAGTACGGGCACTGCAAGATCACCGTCCAGCCTCTGGAGCGGGGAGGGGGCTTTGTCTTCAGCGATGAAACGAGAGGCGGCGCCATCCCCAGAGAGTTCATTCCCAGCGTCCGGGACGGGGTCCGCGAGGCCATGGAGGTCGGTGTCCTGGCCGGATTCCCACTCGTCGATGTCCGAGTGACCCTCATCGACGGATCCTGGCATGAGGTGGATTCCACGCCGCTGGCCTTTAAGATCGCCGGGTCAATGGCTTTTCGCAACGCCGCCGCGTCGGCCCGGCCGGTCCTTCTCGAGCCGCTCATGCAGCTCGAGGTCGTCAGCCCGGACGATTATCTCGGCGGCATCGTCGGGGACCTCAACTCCCGCCGCGGCAAGATCGACGGCCTCGAAATGCGGGGGGGATCCCGGGTGATCAAGGCGCTGGTCCCCATGGCTGAGATGTTCGGCTACGCCACGGTTATCCGGACGCTCACCCAGGGCCGGGGCGTCTTTTCCATGGAGTTTTTCCGCTACGAGATCGTTCCTCCCCAGGTCGGTGAGGAGATCATCGCGCGCATCGAGGGCCGCGCCCCCGTTCATCGTTAAGAGGAGGTCAGAAATGGCGAAGGCAAAGTTTGAGAGGACGAAGCCGCATTTGAACA
>DAIPLF010000356.1:0-2801 GCA_036769375.1 Candidatus Aminicenantota bacterium
GCGGCTCGATTTCGGACTCCGCTCTCTCCTCCTTCGGAGAAGATCCCTGCCCGCTACGTCCTCAAACGGGTTTGTCGCCAACTGACCCTCGCCTAGGCAAGAAAGGAAAGTCAAAGTGAAAAATAAGATTCTTATTAGTTTCATTTTGTCCGGACTTTTTATCGGAGTCCTAACGGGCCCGGCCAATGGGCAGCAGAACGAGGGAATCTTCGAGCAGCCGCTGCTCATCACTTCCGCCGGGCAGAATGCCGAGGTCCAGATCGCCGCCGTCCTGGCCAAGCGGGCCGGGCTCAACTACACGCTCTCCAAGCAGGCCACGGCCGCTGACCTCGGAAGCATGAAAACCCTCGTCCTCGTCCTCGGAACCAGCCTGAAGGGTCTCGGCGCCGCGGGTCTCGACGTCGACAAGGAGAGAGAAAGGGTGATCGCGCTCATCGCCTTCGCCCAGAATAACCAGGTTCCCCTGCTCTGCCTGCATCTGGGAGGAGAAGCCCGGCGCGGCCAGCAGACGGACGACCTGATCGCCGAGGTCCTTCCTCTGGCCAAGATGCTGATTGTGGTCAAATCCGGAAACAGCGACGGCTTTTTCACCAAACTCTGTCAATCCAAGAACATCCCCCTGATCGAAGTCGAGAAAACAGCCGAGGTGCAATTCCCTCTTCAAAAAGCCTTCAAGTGATAGTGCATGCCTGAGTGGCTGCTCTTTTTTTTTCTGGTGGCCGTGTTCGTCCTCCTGGTCATGGCCGCCAAGGTACCGATCGGCCTTGCCCTGGCCCTCTCCGCCTTGGCAGGGGCCCTCTTCGCGGGAGAGGGACCGAGCCTGCGCCATCTCGTCGAGGGAGCCTTCGGGTATTTCGACACCATCCTGATCATCCTGACAGCGACGATCTTCGTCAAAGTCCTGGAAGACGCCGGTATCCTGGACACTGTGACCGCTCTGCTGCTGAGGACCTTTTACAGGAGCCGGGTTATGCTCCTCCTGGCCGCCATGCTCATCCTGATGTTCCCCGGGATGCTCACCGGCTCCTCGACGGCCGCCATCCTCAGCTCCGGGCCGCTCATCGCGCCCGTGATGATAAAGCTGGGGCTGCCCCGGCTCAAGGCGGGGGCCTTGATCGTCATGGGCGGGATCCTGGGAATGATCGCCCCGCCGGTCAACATCCTGATCATGATCATGGGCGGCGGAGTCGACATGCCCTACGTCGGCGTGACCCTGCCTCTGCTCGTTCTCATCGTCCCGCTGGCCGTCATCATCCCGCTCGTGATCGGGTACAGGGACCTGAGGGTGCTCGGCCGGGAGGAGATGATCTCCATCCTCCCGCCCGCGCTCGGGCCGAAGTATCGATACCGGCTGGCCGTCCCTTTCGTCACGCTGATTGTCCTGATGCTCGCGCCCGGGGTGACCGCTGGCGCAGTTCCTGATATCGGCATTCCCGCTGTATTCCTTATCGCCGCTCTGGTCGGGGTTTTTTGCGGCCGGCCGGTCAACTTCCTCAAGGCCACCCAGAAGGCGATCGCGGAATCCCTGCCCGTGCTTTCCATCCTGGCCGGCGTGGGCATGTTCATCCAGGTCATGACCCTGACAGGAGCCCGCGGCTGGATCGTGATATCCATCCTTTCCCTCCCCTCCTTTCTGCTCTACTTGGGGATCGCCGTGAGCCTGCCCGCGTTCGGCGGAGTGTCCACGTTCGGCTCGGCCTCCATCCTCGGCATCCCCTTCATGCTGGCCCTGATCAGCAAGAACGCCTTGCTCACGTCCTCCGCCCTTTCGTCCATCACCAGCTTGGGCGACCTCGTCCCGCCGGCCGCCATCTCAGCGCGGTTCGCCGCCCAAGTCATCGGCGAACCCAACTTCTTCCGGGTCCTGCGCCACTGCCTTGTCCCGGCTCTCCTCCAACTGGCCCTCAGCATGGGGATGTTGCTACTGGCCCCATTTTTGGATAAGGTGTTCTGACGCCCATGATCCGCATTCTCTACCATCTGATCGTCCTGTACCTGAGCCTTCATTTTCTCTGGCATCTCTTCCGCCAGAAGAAGGCAGAGAGCCAGGCTGGGACCGCCCTCGTTTTGACGCTCTTTCTCCTTCGCCTTTTCCTGGTCAAGTAACCGATGAAAGAAGTCAAAAGGACTGGACTCTCGGCTGTTTTTTTCCTCTTCATGACGGGAGTCCTCTGTTTTTTTTCCGGCCGCAGTTTCCAGGCCATGCATCATCCGGAGCCGCTCTACCCGAGCGCAGGCCTGACGGCAAGACATCAGCTGAGCGATTATTTCCCCCCTCTAAAAAGGACCCACGGCGACACGGAAGTCTACATCTTCCGGGGAACGGAAAAGGGAGGAAACCTCCTGGTCCTGGGAGGGACCCATCCCAATGAGCCCGCCGGCATGATCACCGCTGTCCTTCTCGTCGAGAATATCCGGCCGAGGCAAGGCAACGTCTTCGTCGTCCCCCGCGCCAACGCCAGCGGCTTCAGCCACAGCGACCCCCAAGAAGGAAACCCGCAGCGCTTTGCCGTCCCCACTCCGGCGGGTCCGCGGCTGTTCCGGCTGGGCTCCCGACTCACCAATCCGGTCGACCAGTGGCCGGATCCTGCGATCTACATCAACCCCGCCGGCCAGACACTCTCCGGCAATGAGGTCAGGAACTTGAACCGCTGCTATCCGGGGAGGGCCGACGGGTTTCTCACCGAGAGGATCGCTTTCGGCATCATGGAGCTCATCCGTAAAGAGCACGTCGATATCGGCGTCGACCTCCACGAATCCGCGCCTGAATACCCGGTCATCAACGCCATCGTCTTCCACGA